>JBBDHW010000030.1 GCA_040880805.1 Acidimicrobiia bacterium
CTGCGATGACTACGGGCACGAACACCGCCGAGATCCGGTCGGCCAGGCGCTGGAGCGGTCATTTGCCCATCTGGGCGGCGGTGACCAGGCGCGCGATCTGCGCGAGCTGCTTATCGGAGCCCACTCGGGTGGTGCGCACCACGAGGCGGCCACCGGCGTTCACGGTCGCGCCGACGACCGCGTCCCCCGGGGCAACTTCGACGGGCACGCTCTCGCCGGTGAGCAACGACGCATCGATCGCCGAGCTCCCTTCCTCGACGACCCCGTCGGTGGCGATCTTCTCGCCCGGTCGGACCACGAAGCGGTCGCCGACGACGAGCTGCTCGATCGGTACCCGGACCTCTCGGCCGTCGCGGAGCACCGCGACGTCCTTCGCGCCGAGCTCCAGCAGGGCGCGCAACGCCGCGCCGGAACGCCGCTTGGCGCGGGCTTCGAAGAAACGTCCGGCGAGGATGAACACCGTCACCGCGGTTGCTACTTCGAGGTAGATCTCGTGCTGACCTCCGCCGCGACCCGGTGTGAGATCGAAGCTCATCGTCATGCCCACATCGCCGGCGTCACCGAAGAACAGTGCGTAGAGCGACCACGAGAACGCCGCCAGCGTCCCGATCGAGATCAGCGTGTCCATCGTCGCGGTCGCGTGCCGAAGGTTCACCCATGCTGCACGGTGAAACGGCCACGCGCCCCACACGACGACCGGGGCCGCCAACGTGAGTGAGAGCCACTGCCAGTTGCGGAACTGGAGGGCCGGGATCATCGCGAGCAGCACCACCGGGATCGTGAGCACCGTGCTGACGAGCAGTCGGTCGCGCAGCGACCGGGCGGCCCGGGCATCCTTGTCGTCGTCTGTCGAGGCCTGCTCGGCGATGTCGGGTCCGGGTACCGAAGCGCCGTAGCCGGCGGCCTCGACCTGTGCGATCAGCTCGTCCGGGGTGACATCCGAGGAGAGCGTCACGAGTGCCTTCTCGGTGGCGAAGTTCACCGACGCGCTGACGCCATCCATGCGATTGAGCCGCTTCTCGATTCGCGCCGCGCACGACGCGCACGTCATCCCGCCGATCTCGAGCTCGACGCGGCCACCTTCGACATTGGCTGTGGTCATCGCAGGTGCTCCGTGTGCCGAGGCGGCGCGTCATCGACCGGTCCGACCGCGGTTCCGATCCCCAGCCCCGCCGCGAACACCGCGACGAGGAGCAGCGCGAACAAGACCAGCCTGACGGCGACGTTCAACTCACGACCTCGTATCCCGCCTCGCCGACGGCGGCGCGCACGGCCGCGTCGTCCACCGGTTCCGCGCTGATGACCGTTACTTCGCCCGACGACAGGTCGACGTCGACCGCCGACACACCGGCAACGCGGCCGACCTCGTCGCTGACCGCGCGCACGCAATGGTCGCAGGTCATTCCGCTCACGTGATACATCGCGGTGGCCATCGCGTACTCCTTCAGGTCCTGAGCAGGCGCTCGACGGCTGCAGTTGCCTCGGTCAGCTTCTCGTCGGCGTCTCGCCCGCCACCGGCCACCGCATCGGCGACGCAGTGGCGGAGGTGATCGTCGAACATTCCGACCGCCACGCTCTGCAGCGCCTTGGTCGCGGCGGAGATCTGTGTGAGGACATCGATGCAGTAGCGGTCTTCCTCGACCATCTGCTGCAGCCCCCGCAACTGTCCCTCGATCCGGCGGAGCCGACGCAGCAGGTCGTCCTTCTTCATGCTGTATCCAGCCATCCGTACACTATACCCCCGCAGGGTATAGCGGGTCGCTCCGAAAGTCAGTCGAGCGACTCCTGGTACACGAGGGCAGTGCCGTCGAGCACGACCGTTCCGTCCTGGTTGGTGATCGTGGTGCGCAGCGTGCAGATCGGTTTGTCGTCGCGCAGTTCGAGTACCTCGGCGACGGCGGTGATCTCGTCACCCGGCTTGACCGGCGCGCGAAAGTTCCAGTCGACGTGCAAGAACACGCTCCCCGGACCCGGCAGGTCCTCGGCAACGAGCGCGTTCAGCAGTCCGGACGTCACGCCTCCCTGCACGATGATGCCGCCGAACCGGCTCCGCGTGGCCAGCTGCTCGTCGTAGTGCAACGGGTTTCGGTCGCCTGTGATCTCGGTGAACAGCTCGATGTCGCGCGCAGTCACCCTCCGGGTTCGCGTCGCGGTCTGCCCAACGTGCACGACGGAAGACTCCCACAGTCCGGCACGTGCTCACCGGCGCCTGACGCGCAGCGTGGAGGCGAGCTTGCGGAGCGACTTCGTGTTCCGCGTGGTCCAGGGACGCCCGAGGGCTTTGGTCAGCACCGAGCTCTTGACGCTCGAGTCGGTGACGCCGCCGCGGATCAGCCAGTGCAGCTCCGTGCCGTGGACCTCGAATCGGTCCTGGTCGTTGCTCAGCGCTTCGGTCGCCTTCTTCGCCGCGGCCGTCGGCGCCCGACGCAGGAACGCGACCAGGTGGGTCTCGCCGCCGGCAATCGGTCCGAACGGCTCGAGCGCGGCGACTTTGGCGACCGCGCCCGCCGTCCGCACGAACGTGGGGACGGGGTAGCCCAGCTGCTCGGCGAGATGGGCGTCGATCCTCAACTCCAGTGGAGCGGCCTTGCCGGCCGCCTCGAAGATCACGTTGCCGCTCGCGATGAACGTGCTCACCGCGGTGAACCCGAGCGCTTCGAACTCCGCGCGTAACGAGTCCATCGTCATTCGGTGCCCACCGACGTTGATCCCGCCCAGGAACGCGACATATCTGGTCTTCGGGAGGTCGGACGAGCGGTGACCTCGCTCGGGTCTGGCCGAGTGGACGACCTACTCGGGTTCCCGCGAGATCTGACCGATCAACGGGGTGTCGATCCGTGCGCGTGACTCGATGCACGGTGGCTCGTAGCGATCAGTTTCCGAGCTGGCGTTCGTCATCGTCAGCCTCCTGCTCGGTGTGGACTGTACCAGCGCGCGAGCGCAACCGCGAGCTGACGCCATGGGCCGCCTCCTCTCGTGCGGTCCGGTCGGTCCGGGCCATGCACGTGAGCGCGATCGTCACGTCGTCGTGGTTCTCGACCCAGTGGAACGTGAAGGCCGGTATCACCAGGCCCTGCCCGGCGTGGAGGACGCGCTGCTCGCACACGTCGGGGTGGACGTCGGCGCGAGGCTGCCCCGGTTCCATGCCGTGCCCGATCTGATGTCGAGCGACCTCGGGATCTGCGAACGTTCCCGTTCCCACGGTCTTTGTGCCGCAAATCTGCAGGAGCAGGTGGTGATCGCGGTCGAAGTGGACCGGAACGGTCATTCCCGGCGCGGCGACGAACGCCTTGAGGTCCTCGGCGAGGATTCGTTCCCCCCGTGCGCGCACCATGAGCTCGAACCGGCGGATGTCGACGCGGCGCAGGAGCGCCGCGTACTCGGGCAACCGCGCGAGCGCGCCGAGCCGGACCCAACACGCGGTCGTGGTGACGCTCCGAACGGCCTCGCCGGGTCGCCCCTTGAGCGGCCAGTACCGGCGGTCGGGAGCGATTCGATCGGCGACGACACCCCGTCGGGTCACGTTCTTCGCGGTCAAGCGGTCGGCCGCGTCCGCCAAGGCGTCGAGCGACAAGAGCGGCTCATCGCTCAGCGAGTGTTCGACGCGCGTCGTCGTGCCGGGGGCCAGCGCCGTCACGTGAACACCGCCTTCACCTCGAGGAATTCCTCGAGCCCGTACGTTCCGTTCTCGCGCCCGAGGCCCGACTGCTTGTACCCGCCGAACGGCGCGCCGCGGAAACCTCGGCCGCCGTTGACGCGCACCTGGCCTGCGCGGATCTTGCGCGCGACGCGCTGCGCGCGCTCCTCGCCACCGGACACCGCGCCGAAGAGCCCGTACACGGTGTCGTTCGCGATCTCGATCGCTTCTTCCTCGGTGTCGTACGGCAAGATCGACAGGACCGGCCCGAAGATTTCCTCCCGGGCGATGATCATGTCGCGGGTGACGCTCGAGAACACGGTGGGCTTCACGAAGTACCCGATCGTGAGACCGTCAGGTGGCTCCGCGCCACCGGTGACGAGCGTCGCGCCTTCGGCGATCCCCTGTTCGATGTAGCCGCGCACGCGACCGAGCTGTACCGACGAGATCAGTGGGCCGAGGTGCGTCTCGTCCGAGAACGGATCACCGACGGTGTACGACTCGGCGGTTTCGCGTGCGATCTGCTCGACTTCGGCCAGCCGTGACCGCGGCACGAGCATGCGTGTGAGCGCGTCGCACGTCTGGCCGGAGTTCTCGTACGCCGCGTCGACACCGTCGGCGACGGCGCTCGGGAAGTCGGCATCGTCGAGGATGACGAACGGTGACTTGCCGCCGAGCTCGAGCGCGACCTTCTTGATGGACTGCGCGGCGAGCTCGGCGACGCGCCGACCGGCGCGGGTCGAGCCGGTGAACGACACCATGTCGACATCGGGATGCGCGGCGAGTGCTTCTCCGACGACCGGTCCGAGACCGCTGACGAGGTTGAACACCCCGGCAGGGAAGCCGATCTCGTCGATGATCTCGGCGAGGATGAACGCGTTGACCGGCGCGACCTCGGACGGCTTGAGCACCACGGTGCAACCGGCTGCAAGCGCGTACGCGACCTTCGCGCCGATCTGGTTGAGCGGGTAGTTCCACGGCGTGATGCAACCGACCACGCCGACTGGCTCGCGCACGACGAGCCCGTTCCGGGTGTCCTCGAACGCGAACGTCGCGGCAAGTTCCGCAGCCGCCGAGAAGCCCGAGATGCCGCCTCCCACCTGGGCCGTCAGCGCTTGGTGCTTCGGCATCCCGACTTCGTGGGCGATGACCGTGGCGATCTCGTCGCGCCGTGCTTTCAACGTGTGGGCGACGCGTCGAAGGAGCTTGCCGCGCTCGGCCGCCGGCTGTTCCGACCACTCCGGGAATGCGGCCTTGGCCGCGGCCACAGCGCGGTCGATGTCAACGGGATCGCCGGCAGGGATCGTCGCGAACACTTCCTCGGTAGTCGAGTCGGTCACATCGAGCGTGCCATTCCCGTGTGGCGCGGCCCACGCACCGTCGATGTAGAGCTTCTCGTACTCCATGTCAGAACGCGTGCATGCAGTCCGACAGTGACTCCACCAGGTGGCCGATGTCGTCGCTGGTGAGCGCGTTGTGCGACGAGAGCGAGAGCCCGTGGTCCATCACCAGGTCGGCGTTGGGCAGGCCGCCGTCGGGGGCCCGGTGCGCGATGTGCGCGAACCCGGGCTGGCGCAGGATGTTGCCGGTCCACACCATGCGGGAGGGTACGTCGCGCTCGAGGAAGAACTCCTGCACCGCGGTTCGGTCGATGCCGTCGGCGAGCACGAACGGGTAGCGCATCCACGTGGTCTCGAGCTCCGGGATGGTGCGCGGCCGCACCACCTTGTCCTCGTGCTTGGCGAGCACTTCGTCGAGCAGCGCGAAGTTGTGCCGACGCCGGGCATTGAAGTCGTCGAGCTTGTCGAGTTGCACGAGGCCGTACGCGGCCATGATCTCGGACGGCTCGAAGTTGTAGCCCATGTCGTCGAACACGAAGACCATGTCGTAGGGGGTGCCGTCGTCGAGCTCGCCGAAGCGCGGGTTGGAGCCCTTGTTGGTGCCGAACAGGAACTTCTCGGAGCGCCGGCCCCAGCGGCGGCGCACGAGCGTCCGATCGAACCACTCGGGGTTGTCGACCGCGATCAATCCGCCGTTTCCCGCGGCGGTGATCGCGTGCCCGCGGGCGAAGCTCGTGACCGAGATGTCGGCGCGCAAGCCGGTCCGCGTCCCGCGCAGGTGGGTGTCGAGCACGTCGCAGCTGTCTTCCACGACGAGGAGGCCGTGGCGATCGGCGATGTCGCGGATCGCGTCCCAGTCGGGGCAGTTGCCCACCAGGTTCGGTGTGAGGATGGCCCTGGTGCGGGGACCGATCATCGCTTCGATCTTCGTGACGTCGATCTGGAAGGTGTCGGGTTCCACGTCGACGAAGGCCGGGATGATGCCGTTGCGCACAAGGGGCGCGATGTCGCTGGAGAAGGTGAGCGGAGAGGTGATCACCTCGTCGCCCGGCTCACAGCCGAGCAGGTCGACGGCGAGCCAGCAGGCCGACGTGCCGCTGTTCACCATCACCCCGTACTGGTGGGCGAGCAACTCGGCACCGCGTCGCTCGAACTCCTCGACGTTCGGGCCGAGTTGGAGCGTGCCGGACCGCAGGACCTCCACGACCGCCGCGATCTCGCGTTCGTCGTGGACCGGGCCGGCCTCGGTGATCTGGTGACGCCGGACATCGCTCATGCGGGCTCCTTCATCGCTCCCGGCCGATGAGTCTGTCACGCAACGCGGCGCGGCGAATCTGACCGGTCGCGGCGGTGTGCGGCAGTTCGCCGACCGCGACGATCACGCGCGGGTGCTTGTGACTGGCCAACCTCGATGCGAGGTGCGCGCGCAGCTCCTCGACGGTCGGAGCCATGGCACCGGGTCGCAGGACGATCGCCGCGTACACCAACTCGCCCCACCGGTCGTCCGGCAATCCGACAACACCCACTTCGGCGACGGCTGGGTGCGTGAGGATGGCGGCCTCTACTTCGACGGGCGCGATCCACTCGCCCCCCGACCGGATTCCTTCGGACGAGCGGCCGGTGATCGTGAGGTAGCCGTCGGCGTCTTGCGTCGCGAGGTCGCCGGTGTGGAACCAACCGTCGGCGTCGATCGCCACTGCGGTCGCGTCGGGTCGATCGAGGTAGCCGGAGAACATCGTGGGGCCGCGCAGCAGCAGCTCACTCTCGTCATCGATCTGGGCCTCGACGGCGGGAGGCGGTAACCCGACACTCGAGGGCTTCGCGTAGAGATCGGCATCGGCCAGCACCGCGCCCCTGCCTATTTCCGTCGAGCCGTAGGCCACCGACGTCCATGAGCCCGGGAAGCGCGCTTTCAGCGCGTCGACAAGACCGAGGTCGACACGCGAGGTACCGGTGAGCACCTCGCGCAGCGAGGACGCGTCGTAGCGCGCGCCGTCGTCGAGGATGCGCTGCCAAACGGCCGGGATGCCGTACAGCGTGCTCGCGCGCCGGCGCTCGACCGCCGCGAGCAGTTCGTGCGCGTCGGCGCGGTGCACGAGATGGACGGGCCGATCCACCGCCCACGCGTGCTCGAGGAAGTACCAGCCGGCCATGTGGAACAGGCCGAACATCACGACTTCTCCATTGCGCCCAGGTGAACCGTCTTCGGCCTCTCGAGCGACGGCGCGCAGCCAGCTCGCGCGATGTGAAAGCAATGCGGCCTTCGGCGCGCCGGTCGACCCGCTGGTCAGGAAGATCGCACATGCATCCTCCGTGTTGCCGACGCGCGGGAGCGGTGTGGTCGCGGCGCCCTGGAGCCAGTCGACGGTGGTGGTGACGACATCCAAGCCGAGCGGGCCCGCGATCGACCGCGCGAGGTCTTCGTAGGTCGGATGCGCGACAACGATGCGCGGTCGGAGGTACTCGATCGCGCTCGTCGCCTCGGTTTCGGTGAAACCGGGGTTGATCGGTGCGAGCGCGGCGCCGAGCTTCGTCACGCCGTAGCAGAGCTCGAGCGCGGCGAGATCGGTGGGTCCCCACCACACGACCCGGTCGAGGGGCGCGACGCCTTCGCCCGCCAGCCGGTGAGCGGCCCGGTTGGAGCCCGAGCTGAGCTCGGCCAACGTTCGTTGGTCGTCACCGAGTGTTGCGGCGAGCTGCGTGGGCGCGAGACGAGCCGCGCGGGTGAGGATGTCGTGGATCCGAACGTCCACGTTCAGAGCGAAACGCCCGCGAGCCGGGTATCCCGGCTCGCAGTCGAGCGACCCATGTTTTGGCGCGCGCGCAGCTCGCCCAGCGGGTAGGCGGTGGTCATCTGGTCGCGCTGGTACTCGGCGCCCTGGTCAGCAGGGACCGACCAGCCGGTGGGGCACATCGTGAGGATCTCGACCAGTGAGAAGCCCTCGCCGGCGAGCTGCGACTCGAAGGCTTGGCGCAGATAGCGGCGCGTGCGTGAGACGGCGTTCGGCCGGTCGACCGCGCCGCGCGCGACGTAGGCGACGCCCGGGAACTGCGCGACGATGTCGGCGATCGGGATCGGGTAGCCGTAGTCGGCCGGCGCGCGCCCGGATACATCGGTCTTCGTGCGTTGGCCCACGGTGGTGGTCGCGGTCATCTGACCACCGGTGTCGCCGAAGACGCCGTTGTCGAGCAGGAGGCAGGTGATCGACTCGCCCCGCGCCGCGATGTGCAGCACTTCGGCGAGTCCTTCCGACACCATGTCACCGTCGCCCTGGAGCGTGTAGATCGCGCGGTCCGGCAGCATGCGCTTCATCCCTGTGGCCACCGCGGGCGCGCGGCCATGCAAGCACTGGAGGAACTCGACGTCGGCGGTGGTGATGATCTGCGTGTAGCAACCGTGGCCGACGACGCCGATCGACCGGTCGACCAGATCGAGCTCCTCGAGCACTTCCACCAGCAACCGCCACGCGACGGGGTGGCCGCAGCCCGAGCACAGATGGTGCTCCGTGCTCTGGAGCAGCTCGGGCGCGAACGGGGCCACCTTGCGCGCGCCGGCGAGGTCGACGGGTGTGCCCTCGTTCATCGATCCGCTCCTTCGATCGCCGCGAGGATGCGGGCGCGGATCGCGTCCACACCGAGCAGCTCACCCTGGCGCATGCCCGACTCGTCTTGACTCACGCCACCAATTGAATGGACAGGCACCGCGCCGTTCACCGCGAGCCGCACGTCGTCGACCATCTGCCCGGCGTTCAACTCGTACACCAATACTTGATCGCCGTCGGCGGCGGCGGCCGCGAGAGCAGACGCCGGGAACGGCCAGAGTGTGATCGGACGAAACGTGCCGACCGCGTGGCCCTCGGCACGCAGCACGTCGACGACGTAGTCGACGAACGGACCGGTGGTACCGAACGACACGACGAGGTGGCGGGCACCGGCGAGATGACGGCTCGCATGCCGGGGTTCGACGCGCGCGATCTCGTCGTACTTCTCGGCCACGTCGCGCCAGTGCTGATCGGGACCCGGCCCCGGCGTGTTGTGCTTGCCGAGCCGCCACGTCCAGATCACCTTCGACTTTCCGGTGCCGCCCGAGCTGCCGTCGAGCGCCCACGGCTTGTCCGGTTGGGGAGCCGCGGGACGACCGGGATCGTGTTCGACCGTCATCTGGGTGAAGCCGATGAGGTGGTCGCCGTAGACGATGACCGGCGTGAGCCACTTGTCGGCGAGCTCGAACGCGAGCCGGGTGAGCTCGTCGGCCTCGGTGACGCTGGACGGCGCCAGCGCGATCGTGCGGTAGTCCCCCCAACCGCCGCCGCGCGTGCACTGGAAGTAGTCCTGCTGGCCGCGTCCCATGTTGAACACCACGAGCGGCAGCTCGTTCAGCGCCGCCTCGGCGATCGTTTCCTGCATGAGGGCGACACCCTGTCCGGTGGACCCGGTCGCGGCGCGCGCGCCCGTTGCGGCGGCACCGAGCGCCATGTTCACACCCTCGATCTCGGTGTCGGCCTGGATCATCACGCCACCGACGGGGTCGAGCGCGCGGGCGAACGCGTCGAGCAACCCGGTGAACGGCAGCATCGGGTAGCCGGTGAAGAACCGGCACCCCACGTCGACCGCGGCCTCGGCGATCGCGTCGTAACCCTCGCGGAGCACGAGTGCCACCGTCAGCTCACTCTTTGTTCGACGTGATCGGCTTCGAAGTGATCGAAGCGGTAGACCTCGAACACGTAGTCGGGACAGATGTCTGCACACGCGCGACAACCGGTGCAGCCGTCGAGGAGACGCGGCAGGACGTACCCCTTCGCGTTGCGCTCCTCGGTCATCTCGAGCACGCCCGGCATGCACACCGGGACGCACAGACCACATCCCTTGCAGCGATCGAGTGCCATCAGCACGGTTCCGCGCGGTGTGCGGTGCAGCGGAGCGGTCACGTCGACACTGCGGTCGTGACGAAGTTCGCGCCGGCGTCGAGCGCGGCGAGGTCTGCTTGCAAGGCGGCGACGCGATGCGCGGGCACGAGCTCGGACACCGCGCCGGCGAGGGCTTCGGGGCCCGCGGTGTTGGTGAGCGTGGCGAAGGCGCCGACCAGCACGAGTCCTGCGGCCACCGGCGCGCCGAGCTCGGTTGCCAGTTCACGGGCCGGGACGCGGACGACGCGCCCCGTCCCGTGACCCTCGGGCCAGGCCCAGGCATCGGTGACCACGAGCGGATCGTCGGTGAGGCGCGGCAGCGCGTCGCCGAGGAAGGCCGGGTGCAGCACGATCGCCGCATTGAGGCGGGGCACGATGGGCGGCAGCCCGACGATCGGCTCGTCACGCGTGACGACCGTCGCCTCGGTGCGACCGCCGCGCATCTCGCCGCCGAAATACGAGCTCAACATCACGTGGTGACCGTCGGCAGCGGCCGCCAGGGCGAGCACCTTCGCGCAGAGCTGGATCCCCTGGCCGCCGATCCCGGTGAGGATCACGTCGCGTCGCGCGTCGACTTCCACGAGCCGAGTCTCGGCGTCCTTCGCGCTTTGGTCAAGCGTCCCACCTCGATGACGTCGGGCCAGGTTGATACGGTACCGGGATTCTCGACTGTGTTTCCGAGTAGAGCTTTGCACCACGACAGAAACGGGGAATGACGTGGAATCCTGGCTGGGCCAGTACTGCATCAACATCACCGATCTCGAGAAGACGATCGCGTTCTACGAGGCGATCGGCCTCACGTGCACGAGCCGCACCGACATCCAGGTCGCGAAGGAAGCGATCCTCGAGGACGCGAACGGCAAGGGTGGCAAGATCCAGCTGGCGCAGCAGCTGAAGCAGGAGGGTCCCATCGACATGGGGACCGCGTTCTGGAAGCTCTACGTCAACACCAACGACATCGATCGTATGTACAAGGCGGCGATCGACTTCGGCTGCGGGTCGGTGACGGTGCCGGCGCGCGCCGAGCGGTGGCCGGTGACCGTCGGTTTCGTGAAGGATCCCGACGGCTACCTCGTCGAGTTCGTGCAGCGTCACCCGTGGCTCGACGGTGACGAGACCACACAGGCCTGGGTCGGGCAGTACTGCATCAACGTGACCGACATCGACGCGACGATCAAGTTCTACGAGACGCTGGGTCTCGAGTGCACGAGCCAGACCGACATCGCGGTCGCGAAGGAAGCGATCCTCGAGAACCCCGCCAAGGGCGGCAAGGTCCAGCTCGCGCAGCAACTGAAGCAGGAGGGGCTCATCGACATGGGGACCGCGATGTGGAAGTTGTACGTCCACACCGACAACTGCGAGGGTCTGTACAAGGCGGCGACCGCCGCGGGTTACCGGTCCGTCACGGAGCCGATGAAGCTCGAGCGTTGGAACACCACGATCGCGTTCGTCGCCGACCCCGACAACTATCAGGTGGAGCTGGTCCAGCGGCACCCGGACTGACCGGGTGCGCGAGCACCACCGGTTGTCGTGGACTACCGGAGGGGTGAGAAGTCGGTGGGCGCGAGCATCCGGTTCTCGAGGTGGTGGACGATCGGGCCGTCCTTCTCGGACTCCGCGTACACCTCGAGCCACTCGGGGTCCTGCCGGAACGCGGCCCACGCCGTCTGCCGGGCTGCGAGGTTTTCGTAGCCGAGGATGTACCAGAGCTCGTCGTTGCGGCCACCGATCGCGGTCGTCCAGTAGCCGACGTTCGTCATGCCGTGCTTCTCGAACAGGCGGCACGTGTGGTCACGGAACCGGGCCTGGAGCGCGCCCATGCGCCCGGGATGCGCTCGGTAGATGCGGAGCTCGTAGATCACGTCGTTCCTCCAGAGAGCCGGAAGCGCGCGCACTCTACGGGCTTCGGAAACTGCGGCTGACGGTGTGGGTGAATGCGGCGTACTGTCCGGCTCGACGGCGGCGTACCGGGAGAGGACCCATGACGACGGTCATCGCGCCATTGCGGAGAGCCATTCAGGTAGGCGGTGATCGTACCGCCGTCGTCTGCGGCGACGAGCAGTTCACCTACCTCGAGACCTGGTACCGGTGCCGGCGGCTGGTCGGCGCGCTCCGCGGGCTGGGTCTCGACGCCGGCGACCGTGTCGCGATCGTCGGACCCAACTGCCACCGGTACCTCGAGCTCTACCAGGCCGTGCCCGGAGGGGGCATGGTCGTCGTCCCGCTGAACGCGCGCCACACACAAGCCGAGTTGCGGTACGCGCTCGATGACTCCGGTACGAGGGTGCTCTTCACGTCGGTACACGCCGACTCGCTCCGGGAAACGGTCGAGCACGTCTTCGATCTCGACACGGGGTACGAGGAGCTCATCGCGTCCGCGGAACCCGCGGACCTGCCCGACGATATCGCCGAGAGCGCGCTGGCCGGGCTCTTCTACACCGGCGGCACGACCGGCGCGTCGAAGGGGGTGATGCTCACGCATCGCAACCTCGTGGCCAACGCGATGCACTTCGGGATGTGCTGGCCCTTCACGGCCGACACGCGATGGCTGATCATCGCTCCGCTGTTCCACGCGGCCGGATCGATCGCGGTGCTCAACACGGTGTGGAACGCCGGTCAGCATGTGGTGCTGCCGGCGTTCGATCCGGCGCGGGCGCTCGATCTCATCGCCGAACACGGCATCACCGCCACGCTCGTGGTACCCACCATGTTGGCGGCGATGACCGAGGAACAGCTCACGAATCCGCGCGACGTGTCGTCGTTGCACTACCTGTCGCACGGCGGATCTCCGATCGCCACCGAGACCCTCCGCCGCGCGCACCAGGCGTTTCCCGCCGCGCAGCTCCTGCATGTGTACGGCGCGACCGAGCTCGCTCCGCTTGCGACCACCCTCCTGAACGAGGAGCTGCTGCTCGACACGCCGCAGGCTCGGTCGTGTGGTCAGCCGACGGTCGGTGTCGAGGTCACGGTCGTCGACGAAGGCGGCGCGCGCGTACCGGTTGGGGAGGTCGGCGAGGTCGCGGTGCGCGGGCCGAACGTGATGTCAGGCTACTGGAACAAGCCGACCGAGACCGCGGCCGCGCTCGTCGACGGCTGGTACCGCACCGGAGATCTCGGCTACCAGGATCGCGAGGGCTATCTGTTCCTCGTCGACCGCGCCAAGGACATGATCGTCAGCGGCGGTGAGAACGTGTACAGCACCGAGGTGGAAGAGGCGCTCTACCGTCATCCGGCGGTTGGGGAAGCGGCGGTGTTCGGCATTCCCGACGCGCGCTGGGGCGAAGCCGTGCATGCCGTGGTCGTCCCCCGTGCCGAGGTCAATGCCGACGAGCTCATCGCGCACTGTCGTGAGCTCATTGCCGGCTACAAGGTGCCCAAGGCCATCGACGTGCGCACCGAGCCATTGCCGAAGTCGGG
Source organism: Acidimicrobiia bacterium (assembly GCA_040880805.1). Lineage (NCBI taxonomy): Bacteria > Bacillati > Actinomycetota > Acidimicrobiia > Acidimicrobiia bacterium. The sequence goes on from JBBDHW010000030.1 coordinate 13,302, forward strand.
CGCCGGCAAGGTGCTCAAGCGCGAGCTCCGAGCTCCCTACTGGGAGGGCGCGGAGGTCCAAGTGGGCGCAACCTAGTGACGCGTCGCGGGCGCGCGCAGTATGCGCAGCAACGCGACTCGCCAGGTCGTTTCGAACGTTGCGGGTTCGGCCGCCAACCGAGAGCGGACGTTGGCAAAAACGGCATCGGCGATCTCGGCTCGCGCTTCCGGCCCGCGGTTGAGGGTCTCGATGAGGCTCGGCTCGGTGAACGCGCGGAGGAACGCGCTCACGGAGTCGGCAAACGCGCCGGCATCGCCGGATGATCGGCCGGATGATAGATAGGCCGGCAAGTACTGGTCCGGCAGCCGGGCGAGGGACTGCTCGACGAGCGTGAGCCCCGCCGTTGTCGCGCCACCGCCGGACTCGAACGGCGCGGCGAACTCCGCAATCGTGCGGTTCCAGGTGGGTACGGTCATCTGCCGGTACTCGTCCTCCGTCAGCGTTCCTGTCGAGACGGCGTCCCGGAGCGAGTCGTTCAGCGCGGTCATCAGTGATTCGGCGCCACTCGCACCATCGTCGGTTGCCGCACCACCCACCACCACCAGTTGGGCACCCGGTCGCAGTTCGGCCGCGCGGGCGGTGAGGAAGGCGTCCCAGTCGTCGGCAGACTGACGCACGAGGGCGGCGCGCGCGTCGCCGCTCGCGAACGAGCAATAGACGTGATCGGGGATCGGTACGGGAACGTGCGACAACCAGTGCACAGCGATCGCCGACCACCCGAACGTGAGAGTTTCAGGCGGGAAGATCCGCTCGTAGAACGACCGACCCGCCGCGAACGCGAACACATCGGGCGCGTGCAGGTACGTGTTGGGGCTCTGCTCGATCGTCTCGAAGAGGGTCGTGAAGTCGTTGGTGGGGATGTCGGTGTGGACGACGACGATCGGTTGGGTCACCCCGCCGGCGCGCAACCCGTTGATCGCCGTGGCCATCGGTGCGAGCTCGTTGCGCCCGCCGGCCGCCCCGAAGTCGGCGATGACGATCGGTCCGGCGCCCGGATCGATCTGCGCGATCTCGCCGACCGCGCGTTCGAGGAGCGGCATGCCGTAGCTCCCCGCCGAATGTTGCGCGAGCGAGTGCTGGTCGTAGACGCCGTGCCCTGCCATCTCACCCATGGCCATCTCGCCCGTGGCGTCGGCGGGCATGTCGTTGACGCGGGATCAGGCGGTCGCGGGTACCTGGAGGCGGAACAGGTCTGCCGCGTTGCCACCGAGCAAGCGGTCGATGGTGGCGCCGTCGACGCCCTCGCCTTCGAGCATGGTGCGTGCCTCGTCGGGCCCGGCCGCGTCGTGATTCGGGTACCTCGAGCCCCACGCGGCCTTGTCGGCCAGGCGGTCGGGCATGATCGCCACCGACTCTTCCCAGCTGTCGAACGACACCACGAGCGGGTGGCGGTCCCACACCTCCTCGGGCTCCAGGCACACGAAATTGGCCGCGTACTGCGGAGAGAGCCAGAGGTACGTCTCCGACTTCTCCAGCGCGAGCGGCACCCAGCTGGTGCCGGCGTGCAGGATCGCCAGGCGCAAGGAAGGAAGGTCTTCCAGCAGACCGTGGAAGAACGCCGACGTGACGAACAGGTCGGCGTCCTGCATGTGCGCGATCGGCTCGGCAATGGTGTGCGAAACCCCGAGGCGCTGCGAGACCCGCTCCGCAAACGCACCGCTCGAGATCGAGTCGGGCCCGGTGATGCCGAGCGACGGGTGCACGCACGCCACCATGTCGAGCTCGTCGATATGGCTCCACAACGCTCGGAACGGACTCGTTTCGACGAAGTGGCGGTCGGCCCACTCGCCACCGCCCATGCCCTGCCGGAGCCCTTCGGCCATCGCGCGCGCGATCTGCTCCTGCAGCGAGTGACCCTCGATCACGTTGGTGGCGAAGTACGCGGGGCGGATCACGACCGACGAAAAGCCCTTCTCGGCGACGCGGTCGAGCTCGCGCCGAGCGAGCAACGACGAGTGCAACGGCAGGATCGCCACGGGATGCACCCGACCATTGGTCTGGGCTGCGAAGTCCCAGAGCCAGTCGTTGTAGCCCTGCGCGAGCGCGGCGGCCGCTTGCGGGTTCTCCACCAGCGGGAGGTATTCGTTGAACAGCGTGGGGAACACCACGGTCTGGTCCACGCCCATCGCGTCCATGTCGGCGAGCCGCGACTGTGGGTCGAACGCGCCGGGGTTGATCGCGAAGTACTCGTCGGGATCGAGCGCGCCGATCTCGTCGATGGTCATGCCCGGCCGCCAGATCGCCTGACGCACGAGCCGCGAGCGATTGAGCTCGCGGCCCGGCGCGCCGTTCACGATCGTGAGCCGGTTCCCTTCGTCGTCGACCTCGTGATAGAAGGCCGACCGCGCCATGCTGCGGAACTCCTCGGCGATGTAGCGGTCCCAGATCTCCGGGGGCTCGTACACATGACTGTCGACGTCGATGACCGGAGTCGCGCCGGCCGGTGCCATCAGTAGGTGCCCTTTCCTGCCGCGACCTCCGTCTCGCCGCTGAGCAGGCTCATCGGGTCGAGGCCGAGCTCCGCCATCTTCTGGGCGTTCTCGCGGGGATGGGCGACGATATGCGCCCACTCTTCGAGCTCGGGACCCTGCGGGAACCAGTCGGGACGATCGATCGGTGCCGCTTCGTCGGTAACGAAGAGCTTGCCCTCGATGCCGTAGAACTGGCGGGCGTTGCCGCCGAGCAAGTCGGCCTGCACCTCCTCGGGAACCCCGCACTCGGCCATGTTGCGCATCGCGCTCCACGAGTCGGCCCCGTCGTGGTGGTAGGCGTCGGACGCCCAGATGCCGATCTTGGCGAAGTGCGTCCACTGCCTGAACACGCCGACCTCGTCAGACTCGAACGAGATCACACACTGCTGGTGGAACGCTTCCGACGGCAGACGGTCGGTCGCGGTGCCGCGCTCGCGCGCGTACAGCTTGAACAGGCGGTCGCACGTCTTCAGGGTGTACGGCAGCCACTCCGCGTTGGACTCGAACACTGCCATCTTCAGCTTCGGATAGCGGTCGAGCAGCCCGCTGAGGAGCACCTGCGAGAGCCACACCTGCATCTCGTGCACGAACGAGAACGTCTGCGAGTCGATGCCGGCGCGGTTGAAGAGCTCGCCGGGTGACGCAAGGTAGTCGGGTCCGAGGGGGTGCGGGTAGTTCGGCGCGGGGAACGTGTGCATGCCCAACACCATGCCGGTCTCTTCGAACGCTTTGAACACCGCGTCGTACGCGCCGTTCGCCATCATCGACGGCGCCGCCGCGTTCGGGTACTTGGCCTGTGCGTCGATCGGACGGATGAGACCCACGGGCAGCCCGAGCCCGGCGGCGCGGTGGATCTCGTTCACGGTGTACTGCGGATCCTGCGCGGGCAGGAATGCAGCGCCGAAGAGCCGGCTGCGCTCTTCGCTGCACCAGTCGACGACGAAGTTGTTGTAGGCCTTGCAGAACGCGTCGACACCCTCTGCGTTCGTCGCGAACGGAACGTGCATGATCACCATGGTGGGGATCACGAGCACCTGGTCGATCCCCATGAGGTCCATCTCGATGAGACGCGCGCGCCCGCTGATCGCGCCGTCGTGATGGAGGTACGCCTTCTGCTCAGGCGTGAGCGCCATCGTGTTGAGCTTGCGCATGATCTTCTTGTTCATCTGCGGGCCCGCGATGCAGATCGGGTTGTACCCGGGGAAGTGGGCGTTCCCGCCACCCATGACCGGCGTGTCGCCGTTCAGCCACGCTTCGGCGTCGCCGCGCCAGTAGGTGTTGCGCACGAGCTCCTTCTGCGATTCGGGGACGTAGTCCCAGATCTGCTCCGGATCGTTGATGTGCGCGTCGCAGTCGAAGACCGGGTAGGACTTGGTCAGACGGTCCATCTCGCCCCCTGGGGTTGTCGGGCTCGTGTCGCGCAATCGTACTCAGCCCAACATTGTCCCTGCACGAGTCGTGGCGGATTCGGGTCAGGCAAGGTCGCCGGGGGTGGAGTCGCCGGGGGTGGAGTCGCCGGGGGTGGAGTCGCCGGGGGTGGAGTCGCCGGCGGTGGAGTTCCCGGGGTCGGGGGCGAGCCCGGCGGTGTCGCCCTCGGTGGCGAGGTCGGGCGAGGCTGCCCCGGGGTCAATGGCCGCGAGCACGTCGGCGGCGGCGAACGAGTCAGGCGTACCGGCCGAGGTGTCGTCCGCGAACGTGGCCGAGGCGTCGGTGGAGAGAGAGCCCGCGGCGTCGGCGGGGCTCGCGTCGACGCTCGCGAGCTGCGCGTCGGCCTGTGGCGCGCCGGTTGCCGGCGTGTCGATGTCGCCGACGAGATCGGGTGCGGTGCCGGGATCGCCGCTCACGACATCGCTCCCGACATCGCTGGGGGCTGGACCGTCAGCCGCGGCGACGGTCACCGCCTGGTCGCCGGGGGACGCGAACGCGCCGCTCAAGACGGGATCGCCGAGCGCGTCGGTCGTGGCGGTGGCTGCCACCGTGGCCGTGTCGGAACCCGGTGCGGACGACGACAAGTCGTCGCCGAAGATCGGCGGCGGAAGGGTCACGGGGGTGGTGCCCGCGCCGGTGTCGGATGGCGTCGACGGATCGGTGCCTGGTGGCTGGGTGCCCGCCGGCTGGGTGGCGGCCGGGTCGGGGGTGATCGGGTCGACCGAGATGCCGCGGGCGGTGCCGACAGCCGCGGTGCCGAGTTGTCGCTCGCGATCGGCGTTCTCCTCGATCCGGCGGGCCTCGTCCTCGTTGCCCCGCGCTCGCGAGTGGCCCGCCTCCATCTTGAGACGGTTGGCCTCGTCCAGATGGTCGGCGGCCTCGGTCATCGCCTTGGCCCGGTTCTCCATGGCGTCGGCCGTCGCCTCCGACGCGTCAGCGCGCGCCTTGACGTCGGTGAGCTGCGTGTCGAGCTGCTGCACCTTGGCGCCCGCGTCAGCGGCTTGCTTCTCGAGCCCGGTGGCAGCCTCGCTCGCTCCGCCCGCGCGATCGCGAAGCGCCACCTCTTCGGCGAGCTTGGCGCGCGCGAGCTCATGCTGCTCGGCGGCTTCGGCGGGTTTACCTGCTGCCTCCAGCTGGAGGGCCTGCGCGTTCGCCGCGTCTGCGGCGGCGTGCGCGGCGTCGGCCTGCCTGTACTCGTCGTTGACCTGCTGGTGCGCGGCCGCGGCCTGCTGCTGCGCGGATCCCTGTTCGCGCGCCGCGGTGTCACGTTGCTGGCCGACGTCGGCTGCCTGCTTCTCGAATTCCCGATTCGCGGTCTCGCGCATGCCCGCGGCGCGACCGCTGAGGTCCTTCGCCTCGTCCTGCATCGCGGCCGGAGCCGTCGGGTCCATGGGGTCCCGTGCGTCGGCCGGAAACGCGATCGGCGGCGTGTTGCTCACGGGCTGCACGCTGTAATCGAATTCCGTCGTGCCGTTCTTGCCCCCGACAATCATGAGCCCGCTGCCGGCGCGGGCGGCTTCCCCGAGCTTGCCCGAGCTGATCTGGTTGTCGAGCTCGTTCATGATCCGGTCGACATCGTCGACGAACTGGCGGCGCTGGGCGCCCTCCGGGTAGTCGACCTGGACTGTGCCGTCGGGTCGGATCCCGACGTTGCCGCCGCCGATCAACGCCTCGCGGACGAACGCCCGATCGTCGGGACTCAGCTCGTGGTGCGGGTCCGATCGATACTGGAACGTGTTGTCGCTGCTGTTCGCGGTGATGGTGCCGTCGGGTGAGACCTTCACCAGGAAGCCCATCTGCAGCATGTCCTTCATCTCCGCGAGCTTCGTCTCGACGAAACGCTGGTCTGCGATGTCGATGGCGGTGCCGGTGGTGTTGTGGTCGATGAAGACATGCCCGTCCGACGACAGCCTGACGGGATGGCCGGCCCGCAACTCCTTGTACATCGTCGCGAGGTCGTCGTGGTCGAGCAGCGCCGAGCTGGGTGCGACGTCGGGCGCGGGCCGACCGTCAGGGAGCGTGCGCCGTGGGGTGGTCGCTTGATCGTTCACGGGTCCATTCCCCCATCGTCGGTCGTAGTGGAACTGGTTCCCACGTCTGGTGGTGCTGACGACCCGAAGTCGGTCTCCGAGATGGTGCCGGTGGGCTCGGTGAGGTCGGGCTGCTGCGTGTCGGATTGCGCGGTGTCCAGGAAGTCGCTGCCGCTCGGCGTGGCGTCGTCGGACGCCGAGGTGCCGGAGTCGGCGAACGTGGTTCCACTGTCGCCGGCCACGGCTTGTGCGCCGGTCCCCACCACGTCGGTTGGCGTCTCGCTCGCGCCGTCAGCCGACGCGGTGCCGTCGGCGGACGGGCTGTCGTCGGTACCGGCGCTGTCGGTCGGGGTACCGGTGGGCGGGGAAGCTCCGGTCACGTCGTCGCTGGCGGTGAGGTCCGTCGACGTCCCCGCCGGCGCAGTCGACGGCACCTCGACCTCCACCGTGGTGCCGTCCGGTTTCGTCACCGTGTACTGGAAGGGCTGACCGGTGTCGAGTTGATCCTCGACTCGTCTGGCCATCTCGTCCTGCGTCGTGGCGTCGGCGCGGAGCTTCGTGGCCTGATTCGCCAGTTCGGTCTGTCGTCCGCCCAACGTCGCGGCGTCGTTCCGAAGCGTCTCCGCCTCCTTGGTGAGCTCGGCCGCGCGCGCGCTGTCGGTTCGCGCAGTTTGGGAGATCCGCTCCGCGTCGGCGGCGAGCCGGTCTGCTCGCGTGCTCGCGTTGATCAACTCGTTCGTCGCGGTGTGCGCGCGCGCCTGCATGGTGTCCGCCGCCTCGGTACGGCCGGCCGCGCGGAGACGGTCGGCTTCGGCGGTCATGCGGTCCGTATCGGCAGCGAGTCGGGTTACCTGCTCGCGAGCGGTGTCGGCTTGAGCTTGCGCGCTGGTGACGCGCGGTGCCGCCTGGTCGGCGCGCTGGGTGAGGTCGGCGGCCTCTTCGTCGCGGCGCTGCGCGAGATCGCCGCGCATCTGTATGCCGCGTGCGGCGTCGGCCGCCGCCTCGTCGAGGTCGGCGGCCTGCTGCTCCAACCTGCCCGCTTCTTCGCGACGTCCCTGCGCGTGCGCCGCCGCCGTTTCCCGCGGCGGGACGCGCACGTCGATCGTGCCCAGGTCGGTGCGTTGGGCCTCGTCGGGATGGTCCGCTGCGTACTGCTGCCAGATCGTCTCGTAGTCGGGGAGCGCGTCGCTGAGATTCTTCGCTTCCGCCTCCAGCGCGCGCGCCTGATCGAGGGTCGTGCCCGACTGCTGATCGAGCTGCGCGCCGCGCGTCTTGAGCTCCTCGGTTCGCGTGGTCTCTGCGACCAGAGTGGTGCGTGCGAGCTCTAGCTGGGGGCGGAGGTCGCCGTCCTCGGCTTTGATTCTCGTGAGCTGCTCCTGCAGGCCCGACTGCGCCTGCAGCGCCTTGTCGACGTCAGCCTGGGCTGTGCTGAGCTCCTGACGGAGGGTCGCGATCTTCGTGGGGTCGGTCTCGACCGCGACCACCGGAGGCGGCGTTCCGGACGGATCGCGCAGTTCGTCGCTCGGGACCCGTTCGCCCAGCGCGCGCTTGAGCATGTTGGCGTGGTCCAAGGCGTTGTTGAGGTCGGGCGCGAGACGGTCGAGATCGTGCTCGACCTCTTGTGAACGCGCGCTGAGCGCGTTGGCGCGGTCTTCCAGCTCCTTGTAGTCCTGCGTCCTTTCGGCGAGGAGCTGGCTCGCGAGGTTGGCGTCGGCGTCGACGCGCTGTTCCTGCTCGCTGATCTGCTGCGCGTGCTGCCGCAGGGTCTGCGCCCGGTGCTGGTTGGACGCGATCTCGTCTCGGACGGTCTCGGGTCGCGGCGGAGCGCCGCGCCCGGCCCATTCCGCCGGCATCTGGATCTCGGTCGACGCGGGATCGGGGATCGTCGCGGCCGTTGGGGCGGGGAAGCTCACGCCGGTCGGGGCGGGCGTGCCGCCCGCTGGCTCGGCGACCGTCGTGGTCTCCGGTGCCGGAGCCGGCGCCGCGGGATCCGTCGAGGTGGGCGCCTCGGTCGTGGTGCCCGACTGCGCGCCGTCGTCGAAGACGTCGGTGAGCGTCTCCTCTTGGGTGTCTCCAGCCATGTCCCCCCTCCTTCTCCCGATTGCGGACGAAGCTACGACGTCATCGAGCACCCTGTCGCCGGGAGGATTCCCGGTTCGGCACCCGGGCTCGAAGCTCTGCCCGAGCCGAGCCCCCGACGCGCCGAACATAAGGTAGGTGTCTCGCCAAAGGATGACAATGGGCTACTTCGTCGGGATCGATCTCGGCACGACGTTCACGGCAGCGGCGATCAACCGGAACGGGCGGGTCGAGATGGTGTCCCTCGGCCAGCACACGTCGGTGATCCCGTCCATGGTGTTCCTGCGCGAGACCGACGAGATGCTCATCGGCGAGCCCGCGGAACGTCGGGGCGCGACCGATCCCGCCCGTCTCGCGCACGAGTTCAAGCGGCGCATGGGCGACACCGCGCCGATCATGCTCGGGTCGTCTCCCTATTCGGCCGATCAGATCACCGCCGCGCTCCTGCGTTTTGTCGTCAACGCAGTGGCCCGACAGGAGGGTGGTCCGGCCGACGGAGTCGCGATCACGTACCCGGCGAACTGGGGCCCGTTCAAGGTCGAGATCCTGCGCGAGGCCGCGAAACTCGCCGATCTTCGAGACGCCGTGCTCCTCACCGAACCCTTCGCCGCGGCTGTGTACTACGCGTCAACCGAACGCGTCGAGGCCGGCGACACGATTGCGGTGTACGACCTCGGTGGCGGAACGTTCGACGCGGTGGTGCTGCGTAAGACCGTCGAAGGGTGGGAACAACTCGGCCGTCCGGAAGGTGTCGAGCGCCTGGGTGGTGTCGACTTCGACGAAGCGGTATTCCGTCACGTACGCGACGCGCTCGGTCCGGCCTTCGATGCCCTCGACCAGAACGATCCGAACGTGCGCGCCGCGGTGTCGCGCCTCGCGAGTGACTGCATTGCCGCGAAGGAAGCGTTGTCGTCGGACTCGGACGCAACGATAGCGGTGATCCTGCCGGGACTCCAGAGCGAGATCCGACTCACGCGTGGCGAGTTCGAGGCGATGATTCGTCCGACGCTGCGCGGCACGGTGGACGCGCTCCGGCGCGCGCTGGCGTCGGCCTCCGTCGATCCCGCAAGCCTCGAGACCGTCCTTCTGGTGGGTGGATCGTCACGCATCCCGCTCGTCTCCGAGGTGGTCACCGCGGCGCTGGGCCGCCCGGTTGCCGTGGACGCGCACCCGAAGCACGCGGTCGCGCTCGGTGCCGCGTTGGTCATGGGATCGGCACGGCGGACAGCCGCGGCCGCGGCAGCGAACGGCGACACACCCGTCGCGGTCGGTGCGGCCGCCGTGAGCGACGCGCCCCCTGCGACAGCCGCAAGCGCGCCCCCGTCCCCGCCGCGAGACCACGGCGGGCCCCGCACCAGTGGTGCACCGTCGGGTGGACCCTCAGGTACACCGCGCACACGACCCACACGGCGGCGCGGGCCGATGCTGGCCGCGATCATCGGCGCGGTGGTCGTATTGCTGGCGGTCGGTGCCGTGGTGCTCGCGTCTCAGGGCGGAGACGGCGATTCCTCGGCCTCGCCGCCTGGCTCGTCGTCGGCGACGACCGATGCAACGCTCACGTGTACGTCGGGGTCGAGCCGGTGTGCGTTCCTCACCGACGTTCGCCTCGACGGGGAGACCTACATCGCGACCTACGTCGTGCAGGGCTTCCAACCGATCATCTTCGAACCGAACGTGAAGGGGAAGCCGAGCGATCACCACGTCCACTTCTTCTTCGACACCGTCGGCGCCGATCACGCGGGTTCGAACACTCCGCAACCAGGGATCTGGGAGGTGTGGGACAAGGACTCGGGCCACGGTGAGCTGCGCTTCGACGCGTTCAACCTCACGAACCAGAACGACAAGGGTGGCGAGGGCGCAACGAAGCTCTGCATCCTCGTCGCCGACAAGGATCACGGGGTGGAGGCAGGGAGCGGCAACTGCCTCCCGCTACCCGCGTCTTCCTGAGGTTCCGGCCACGGACACCCACCGCAGCCATACCGAGGCGGGCTCGGTGCGAACACGCGCGACCGACGTGGTGCAGGCGGCCGAGGAAGGTCGTTCCCAAGCTCTGGTCGTGCACGGCGAGCTGGGCATGGGCAAGACGACGCTGCTCGACGAAGTGCGCGTGGCTGCTGCTCACCGCGCCGTCGCGGTGCTCGAGACGCGCGGCGTCGAAGCCGACGCCGAGCTCGGTTTCGCTTCGTTGCTCACGCTCCTCCGTCCGCTCGACGACGAGCTCGACGAGCTCGCCGGCCCGAACGCCGTCGACGTGCGGGCGGCGCTGACGCTCGGGACGCGCGAGCCCACCGACGATCGCCGGGTGAGACTCGGTGTGTACCGCGTCATCACGAACCTCGCCGAGCGTGGCCTCGTGCTCGTGCTCGTCGACGACGCGCACCACCTCGATGCGGCGACGAGCTCCGTGCTCGCGTTCGTCATCAGCCGCCTCGCGCGCGACCCGGTGGCGATGCTGCTCACGGTGGACGGTGAGCTGCTACCGCCACTCGGCGATCTCGCGCTGCCGACCGTCACGCTCGGCCCGCTGCCTCGCGAGGAGCTGGAGGCATTGGTGCGATCGGAGGGCCCTATTGCACCCGACGCGCTGGCGCGGTGCTGTGCGCTCGCCGACGGCAACCCCCTGATCGCAATCGAGGTCGCGCGATCGCTCGATGCCGACGAGCGCGCCGGGCGCGTGCCCGTGTCACTGCTCCCGCGACCTCCCGCGGCGCTCGCGCGCCGGCTCGCGATGCGGTTCGACGAGCTTGCCGACGACGCCGGTCGCGCACTCGTGGTCGTGGCCGCCGACGACACCGGACGGCTCGGGGTCGTGCGCGCCGCGCTCGCGCAACTCGCCGAGCCGACCGAGGCGCTCGAGCGCGCCGAACGATCCGGCCTGATCGAAGTCGACGGGCCTACCGTGCGGTTCGCGCACCCGCTGCTCCGCGCCGTCGCCTATCACCGGGTTGCTCCACCGAGTCGCCGCGCCGCGCACCGGGCCCTTGCCGGCGTGCTATCCGGGCCTGAGGACGCGGCGGCACGCGCGTGGCAGCTTGCCGCCGCCGCCGAAGGCGAGGACGAGACCGCCGCCGAGGCCCTCGTGCTGGTGGCCGGCGACCTGGCGCGCCGCGGCGGCGCGGCGTCAGCGGCGCGCGTCCTCGAACGCGCCGCCGGTCTCACTACCCCGGGAAATGTGCGCTCGGCGCGCATGCTCGCGGCCGCGGAAGCCTGGGTCACCGCGTTCGAACCCGACGCCGCGCGTCGCGCGCTCGCGGAGGTTGCCCCTTCCGCCGATCCGGAGATACTCGTGGGCGCCGCGCAGGTCGCACGGTGGACCGACGGACCGGTCGCCGCGCTGGAGCGAGTGCGGGTTGCGACCGACGGTGCGGTGCGTGACCTGGCGCTCGCGATGGAGGCCGACCTGCTCCTCGATACGGTCGGGGCAGCGGCGGCCGCCGAGCTTGCCGGTCCGCTCGTGGAGCGTGCAGCAACCGCCGGTGGCGCGCGCGTGCTCGCTGAGATCGTGCTGGCGCGCGTGGGCGGCGACCTGCCGGTACACGCGCCCGCCGAGGAATCAGCGGTTGGTGGACGCGTCGCCGCGCTCGTCGCGCTACGCCGCGTGCAGGCGGCCGGGGAGAGCGGTGCAGTCATCGCCCTGCCCGCGCTCCGTGGCGTCGAAGTCGTGGTTGCGGCGGCGACCGCGAGGCGTCATGCGGGTGATGTCGTCGGTGCCTACGACCGGCTGGTGCTCGAACTGGGACTGGTGCCGGAACGCGCGTCGCTCCAGCGCGCGTTCGTGGAGGTCGCACTCGCCGACATCGAGCAACTGCTCGGTCGTGACGACGACGCGCGGGCTCACCTCGCGAGCGCGCTGCCGCTGCTCGGCGAACGCCAGGCCCGCGCACTCGGTGCCGGAGGACCCTGGGTGGAAGGCCGTCTCGCGCTCGGTACCGGCGACGTCGCCTCGGCGTGCGCTCCACTCGAGACCGCGGCGCGCTGCCGTCCTCATCTGTACGCGCCGGAGCTGGCCGTCGCGCTCGCCGCGGCCGGTCGGCCGAACGAGGCGGAGCGATGGGTCGGGGCGATCGCGGATCAGTACGACGCGGGTTCTCTCACTGCAGCGAGGTGCGCACGCGCGCGGGCCGCGTTGCGCGGCGACGACACCCTCTTCTTGCGCGCGGCAGCCGAGACCGACGATGCCGGGTTGCCGATCGAAGCGTGCGAGACGCGTCTCGCGCACGCCGAGCACCTCACGCGCACGCGTCGCGCCGACGAGGGTCGCGAGCTCGCTCTCCTCGCTGGCGACGAGCTCGCGCGCTTGGGCATACGAGGATGGGCGGTGCGGGTCGGCCGGGTGCTCGACCCCGCGACGGGGACACCCGGTGACGTTGCGGGCGAGCTCACGTCGGCCGAATACCGTGTGGCGCTCGCAGTCGCCGAGGGCGCCACCAACCGCGAGGCCGCGGCCACGCTGTTCTTGTCGGTGAAGACCGTCGACTTCCACCTGCAGAACATCTACCGAAAGCTCGGGCTGCGCTCTCGAACCGAACTCGCGGTGCGCCTGACCCGTCACACCGACCCGACCCTCCGGAGTAGGACGTCGACATGACCGATCGCCCACCTGCGCGGGGGCCCTGGTGGCGCCTGGTCGAGGAGTACCTCGACGAACGAAGCCGCGACGAGCACGACAAGGCGCTCTCGCAGCCCGCCGACCCTTGGGCCGACGCACAGCCCGAGGTGCCGGGTCTCACCGACGCGCAGCGGGCGCTCCTCCAGGGAACGGATGACCAGCCCGCGGTGCCGCGGCTCGCGCACTCGCATTCTGTGCCCGACGACCAACCTTCGGTGCCTCGGTTCGCGCACCCGGCGTGCGAGCCGTCCACCGAAGCTCAGGGTGACGAGACACCCGGGACCCCAACGGGGACCTGAACCGGGAACACTCCCGGGGACAAGCCGGAGGGCGTGTCGTAACCTCGTGCCATGAGCACCGGCTCGGTTGCGCTCGGCGTGGACCTCGGGACAACGTGGACGGGCGCCGCCATCGCGGCACCGGGTGGGGAGGCCGAGGCCCTGGTCCTGGGCGAGGCGGGCCCCGCGATGCCGTCGGTGGTGGCCTTCGAGGGTGACGCGGTGCTGGCCGGCGATGCCGCGGAGCGCCGCGTGCTCGCCGAACCCACATCGGGCGCCCGCGAACCGAAGCGCCGCCTGGGTGACACCACTCCCTACGTGATCGGCGGGACTCCCTACGGGGCCGACACGCTGATGGGTCATCTGCTGCACCACGTCCTCGACGCGGCCACCGCGCACTCCGGTGCGCCTCCCGCGGTGGTCGTGTTGACGCATCCCGCGAACTGGGGCGAGTACAAGCTCGATCTGCTGCGCGAAGCCGGACGCGTCGCCGGCCGCGACGATGTGGCGCTGCGCAGCGAGCCCGAAGCCGCGGCGCTGCACTACGTGCACCTCGGCCGCGTGCACACGGGAGAGGCTGTCGCCGTCTACGACTTCGGCGGTGGAACGTTCGACGTTGCCGTCGTGCGGTGCGGCGAATCCGGCTGCGAGGTGCTCGGCACGCCGCAGGGGCTCGAACGACTCGGCGGCCTCGATCTCGACGAGGCCGTGCTGGCACACGTGAACACCGCCGTCGACGGTCGCCTCGCGACGATCGATCCCGCCGACGCGGCCTTCCGCCGCGCGTTCGCGCAACTGCGCGCAGACTGCACGCGCGCGAAGGAAGCACTGTCTGTCGACAGCGAAGCGTCGGTGCAGGTGGGGCTGCCGGATCTGGTGCTCGAGGTGCGCATCACGCGTGAGGAGTTCGAGGCCGCAGTGCAGCCGCGGCTCAACGACACCCTCGGGGCGTTCGACCGCGCATTGGCTTCCGCGGGGTTGACGGCCGGTGACCTCGCGGGGGTTTTGCTCGTCGGCGGGTCGTCACGCATCCCGCTCGTTGCCGAGATGGTCGCCCAGCACACAGGGCGTCCGATCCTGGTCGACGCCGACGCGAAACTGGTCGTCGCGCTCGGGGCGGCCGGGAGTGCCGCAACCCCTGCGACCGTCGGCGCGCCGACAGGCGCGCTTACAGAGGAGACAGCAATGGCTGACACAACCGACTCTGAGGAGAAGGCAGGCGGCGACGGCGCGAAGCGGGACAAGCCCAAGCGCACTGCGGCGAAGCGTCCCGCGAAGAAGATCGCCGGTCGTACGGTCGGCCGCGCCGCCGGCGCCGCCGCTGGGGTCGCGGCCGCAGCGGGGGTCACCGCGGCCGGGGCCGGGGCGCTGATGAGCGACGGCGGCGACGACGACGACACCGGCGCAGGTGCGGGCGGCGTCGCCACCGCGGATCCACCCCTGGCTCCGCCGGCGCCCGCCGACGACAGCATGGACGAGTTCGAGGACGCCGCGGGCTCGTCGGGTCCGGGCACCACCGCCTTCACGGGCTCGGGACCCGCCGCCGGTGCCGGGGGTGGAGGTGCCGGGAGTGGAGGTGCCGGGAGTGGAGGTGCCGGGAGTGGAGGTGCCGGGAGTGGA
>JBBDHW010000031.1:0-16573 GCA_040880805.1 Acidimicrobiia bacterium
ACCACTCCACGTCCGCAACCACCGACGAAACCGCGCACCACCCGTCACCGCGTGATGGTGTCCGCTACGAGGCGTCCGGCTCGAACACCGGCACGTGGATCTCGTCGTACTGCTCGAAGAGCACGCGCACCCGCATCCCGATCGTCACGTCTTCGGGCGCGCAGTTCACGATGTTGGTCGTGAACCGCAGCCCCTTCTGTTCCGGCAGTTCGACGATCGCGATCACGTAGGGCAGCGGCACGGCAGGGTTGTACGGGTGGCGGTTGATCGTGAACGTGAACACGGTCCCCTTGCCACTCGTGGCCTCGGGCACGAGCTCGCCGCCGTCGCCAGTGGGGCAGACAGACGCGGGCGGATGCACCCATCGCCCGCACCCGCGGCAGCGCAGGATCAACAGCTCCCCGTTCGCGCCCCCCGTCCAGAAGTGGCGGTTCTGCGGAGTGAGCTGCGGGAGCATGCGCGGGGTCTGGTCGGATTCGACGGCGGGCTCGGTCACGCGGCGAACAATAGAGCGATGTGTCGCGCGCCGACCAAGTAGCGAGCGCTAACGTCCGCCCATGCCCGACGCCCCGGAGAAGCAGGCGATCATCTCGGGGATCGGGATCTCGCGCGTCGGCCGCAAGACCGACATCAGCCACCTCGATCTCACAACCGAATCGGCGACGGCGGCGATCGCCGACGCCGGCTTGCGCCCCGAGGACATCGACGGCATCGCGACGATGGGCGACACCCCACCCGAAGAGGTCGAGCAGCACGTCGGCGGTCGCGTCGGGTCGGTCGCCATGGTCGGAACGGGAGGCTTGTTGGCGCCCGTGATGGGGGCGTTCCTCGCCGTCGCGAACGGCGACGCCCGGCACGTGTTGGTGTACCGCACGGTCAAGATGATGGGCGGCTCGATCCTGCCGCCAAGCGGAGGCGATGCCCCCGCGCCGCCACGGCCGCGGCCGAGCGCGCGGCGAGCGGGCGGAGGCGGCGAGGGCGCCGAGGGCATGGTCAACGTGATGGGCGACATGGCGCCGCTCCTCACGTACGGCGCGTACTCCGCCGCGAACTGGCTCGCCATGCACGCGCAGCGCCACATGTACCTCTACGGCACCACGAAGGAGCAGTTCGGCGCGCTCGCTGTCAACAGCCGACGCAACGCGGCCTTCAACGAGCGCGCGGTGTACCGCGAGCCGATGACGATGGACGACTACCTGGGCGCGCGGCCGGTTTCCGATCCGTTCGGGCTGCTCGACTGCGACGTTCCCATAGACGGCTCGATCGCGATCGTGGTCTCGTCGGCTCAGTACGGAGCCGACTGCCCGAACCCGCCCGTGCGCGTGGAGTCAATGGGCGGTTCGCGCGGGCAAGGCGGGTGGGACCAGCGTCCCGACTACCCGAAGATGGCGTCGATCGACGCGGCCGCCGACCTCTGGAGCAAGACCGACCTCACGCCGGCCGACGTCGACATCGCCGAGCTCTACGACGGGTTCACGTTCCTCACGTTCGCGTGGCTCGAGGCGCTCGGGTTCTGCGGCACCGGTGAGAGCGGCCCGTTCGTCGAGAGGGGCACGCGGATCGCGCTCGGCGGCGACCTCCCGCTCAACACCTACGGCGGTCAGCTTTCCGCGGGACGCATGCACGGATACTGGGTGCTGCACGAGGCATGCCTGCAGCTGCGCGGCGAGGCCGGTGAGCGCCAGGTCGAAGGGGCCGAGGTTGCCGCGGTGTCCGTGGGCGGCGGCCCGATCGCCGGTTGCCTCCTCCTCACGCGCTGACGAGTACCGGAGGTCAGAGGAATGTCGTCGACCGAGCCGTCTGCCAAACCCCCGATGCCGGTGCCGGACGAGTTGACCCAGTTCTTCTGGGACGGCGTGGCGCGTCACGAGCTCTGCATCCAGCGCTGCCAGACCTGCGGCCACTACATCCACTACCCGAAGACGATCTGTCGGTTCTGCCAGTCGCGCGATCTCGCGGGCGAGCGGGTGTCGGGCAAGGCGACGCTGTACAGCTGGACGATCGCGACCCAGCCGTTCCACCCGTTCTGGGTCGACAAGATCCCGTACACGCTCGCGACAGTCGAGCTCGTCGAGCAGCCGCGGCTGATGTTCATGTCGCAAGTGATCGACTGCCCGGAGGAGGAGCTCGAGGGCGGCTTGCCGCTCGAGGTCGCGTTCGTGGAGATGTCGTCCGAGCTCACGCTGCCGCTGTTCCGCCCGGCGCGCGGCTAGCGAGAAGGGAGACGAATGGTCACGGGGAATCGCGTCGCCATCGTGGGGGTCGGCTACTCCACCGTCGGACGCAACACCGGGCTCTCGCCCGACGAGCTCATGATCCAGGCCACCATGGCCTCGCTCGCCGACAGCGGGCTCACCGTGCGCGACATCGACGGCATCACGTCGGTCGGTACCGAGCCACTGAACGACGCGTGGATGCTGGGCATCGAACCGCTCAACTGGTGGGCGTCGGGATTGATGGTCCCCGCGTTCGCGTACTCGGCGCTCTCGGCGATCGCTGCCGTGGCGTCGGGCTTCTGCCACACCGCGCTCGCGCTCCGGATGATCCAGCAGCAGCCGAGCGGTGCGTCGATGGCGGCCGGAACCGCGGCGCGCGGCAACCCGATGGTCGCTTCGTACTTTGCGGCCGCGGCCGGCGATCGTCAGTTCCTCTCGCCCTTCGGCGCCGGTAACCCCACGCAGTGGGCCGGCTTGCTCACCCAGCGGCACATGGCCGAGTTCGGCACCACCGAGGAGCAGTTCGGCCACCATGTGATCGCCCAGCGGTACCACGCGTCGCTGAACGACGACGCGATCTTCCGCGATCCGCTCACGATGGACGAGTACCTGGCGTCGCGCTATGTGTCGAAGCCGCTGCGCATCCTCGACTGCGACTACCCGGTCGATTCCGGCGCCGCCGTAATCTTCACCACCGAAGAACGCGCGCGCGACCTGCAGAAGCCGGTGGTGCTCGTCGAGTCGTACGCGCTCACCGCGATTCGCGACCTGAACTTCGAGATCCTCGAGGACATGGTGCGCACCGCGCCCGCCGAGTCCGCAAGGTCTCTTTGGTCGCGTACGGACTTGGAGCCGAGCGACGTCGACACTGCGCATCTCTACGACGGCTTCTCGGTGATCACCTTCCAGTGGCTCGAGGCGCTCGGGTTCTGCCCACCGGGAGGCGCGGGCCCCTTCGTCGAGGCCGGCAATACGCGCCTCGGGGGCTCCCTTCCCGTGAACACGGACGGCGGCGCCTGCAACGTCGGGCGACGGCACGGTGCCAACTTCTGCATCGAAGCGACGCGTCAGCTGCGCGGTGAATGCGGCGAGCGGCAGGTCGAGGGTGCCGACGTCTCGGTGTGGTCGACCGCGGTGGGTCCCTTCGCCGGCGCCGTGCTCCTCACAAGGGGCTAGTCGTCCGAATGGTATGATCAGCGGTATGACCACCACGAAGATCGCTGTCAGTCTGCCGGCAGAGCTTGTCGATCAGGCCCGTCGGGCAGTCGCGGAAGGAAGGGCGCCAAGCGTCAGCGCATACGTCGCGAAGGCCCTGGAAGAGCAAGCCAAATTGGATGACCTCGCGGCGTTGCTCGACGAAATGCTCACAGAGACGGGAGGTCCCCTCACCGCCCGCGAACGCAAGGCAGCTGATCGCGCGCTCGGCCGATGAGCGGCGCGGTGCTGGATGCCGGCGTCTTGGTCGGGTTCGAGCGCAACGACCGGCGCGTCGTCGCGATCGTCGCCCGAGCCTTGGAGCATCACGATCCGCTCGTGGTACCTGCCGGGGTTGTGGCGCAAACCTGGCGTGATGGGCATCGACAGGCGCGCCTGGCCCGGCTCCTCGGGTCTCCGTTGTGCGAAGTCGTACCGCTCGACGATCTCGCAGCTCGTTCGGTTGGCCAGCTCTGCGGGGTCAGCGCCACCAGTGACATCGTCGATGCCTCGGTCGCCCTCATCGGCCGTCAACGAGGCCTGCGGGTGCTCACCAGATGATTCGCTCGCTCCCTGCGAGCTGAGATACGCGGCTCGCGGTCGATCGCTCGCTGGCGAGCGACTCGACTCGCTCCGCTCGTTCGTCGCCGCGTGCGCCAGACGTCCGCAGTTACTACTCACCCCACATCTGCGCGTCGCGGAGCACTTCGTTGAAGGGCTTGTCGGTGTCGAACGAAGGCTCGCGCGGCAGGCCGAGCAGCCGTTCACCGATCAGGTTGCGCTGGATCTGATTGCTGCCACCGGCGATCGACATGATCCGCCCGTTGAGGTAGGTGGTCGCGGTGTCGTTTCCTTCTGCGTCGTCCGTGTCCCACGCGATCGCGGCCGCTCCCCCGATCTCCATGCCGATGCGCGCGCGGAGCGGGTTGTAGATGCCGCTCCCGAGCTTGATCATGGACGCTCCCGACATGTCGAGCGTGCCGTTCGCGATCGACGCGACCACTCGTTGCGCCAGCTGCCCGTGCATGTAGTCGTTGATGTGTGCGCGCGCGATCTCCTGCCGGACGCGCGCATCGCCTTCCGTGCCGGCCTCGCGTGCCAGCGCGACGAGATCGGGGGCGAGCCGGCGCCGCCGGGACGCCATCATCCCGGCACCGGCACCCCCAGCGGCACCCCGTTCCAACGCCAGCAGCGTGTTGGCGATGGGCCAGCCGCCGTTGATCTCACCGATCGCGTGGTCGTCCGGTACGACGACGTCGTCGAGGAACTCCTCGCAGAACTCCGCGCCGCCGTTGATCTCGCGGATCGGGCGCACCGTGACGCCGTCGGCCGCGATCGGGACACGGAACCAGGTGAGGCCGCGATGCTTCGGCACGTCCCAATCGGTGCGCGCCAGGCACATGCCCACGTCGGAGTACATCGCGCCGGTGCTCCACACCTTCGAGCCGTTGATGACCCAGGTGTCGCCGTCGCGCGTCGCGCGGGTGCGGACCCCGGCCAGGTCCGATCCGGCGCCGGGCTCCGACAGGAACTGGACCCAGATCTCCTCCCCCGACAGCATCTTCGGGATCCACGCGCGCTTCTGTTCGTCGGTCCCGTACATCAGCACCGTCGGGCCGATCATCCCGAGCGTGACGCCGAGCAGGATCGGGAGCGCGTAGCCGGACGCCTCCTCGTTGAAGACCCGTTGGTGCGCGTTGGTGAGACCGGCTCCTCCGAACTCAACCGGCCACGCAATACCCGCGTAGCCGGCGTCGAAGAGCTTGTGTTGGAGCGCGCGCTGCTCGGCGATGAACTCCGGCGATTCCTCGCCTCCTCCACGCGCGCCGCGATACGAGCTCGCGTCGCGCCGCGACACGTTGTCGGCCAGCCAGCGCGCGGCTTCCGTGCGGTACTGATCGAGATCGACGTCGGTGGTCATCGTGTACTCCCTACAACCCGTGGATGACACAGACGCGTTCGCGGTGTCCGGCGGGAGTTCCGTAGAGCGCGTTGTTGACGCTCACTCGGCGCATGTACAGATGTAGGTCGTGCTCCCACGTGTAGCCGATCCCCCCGTGGATCTGCAGGCACTCCTGCGCGATGTCGACGGACACGTCGCCGACGTACGCCTTCGTCATGCTCGCGACCTCGGACGCGTCGTCGGTGCGGGCGTCGACCGCGATCGACGCGGCAACCGCGCCCGCCTTGCACGTCTCCAGGTACAGCGCGAGATCCGCCATGATGTGCTTCAGCGCTTGGAACGAACCGATCGGCCGACCGAACGCGATCCGATCCTTCGAGTACTGCAACGTCATGTCGAACATCACGTCGAGCGCACCGACGGTCTCGGCGCATTGCAATGCGAGTGCAACGTCGAGCTGGCGATCCATCTGCGCGGTCGCACCGGACGGTTCGCCCACGAGCGCCGCCTTGTCGGCCGCGACGCCGTCGAAGGTGACCGTCCCCAAGCGCCGAGCGAGGTCGAAGCTCACCAAGGGCGTGACCGCGACGCCGCTCGCTGATCGTGGCACGAGGAACTGTGCTGGTTGGCCGTCGATCGACGCGGCGACGAGGAACCAGTCGGCCGACTGCGCGTCCTGCACGAAGCCGCGTGTGCCCGAGAGGGAGAAACCGGGTCCGTTGCGCGTCGCCGCGATGCCGCCGTCGTTCCACGTGCCCGCGCCATCGGCGAGTGCCCACGTGCCGATTGCTTCACCTGACGCCAGCGCGGGCAGCACCTCCGCGCACTGTTCGGGTGACCCCGCATCGGCAAGGGCGAACGCGACGATATTCGTGGCGAGGAAGGGACCGGGCTGGACCGTCCGGCCGAGCTCCTCGGCGATGATCGCCGCGTCGACGAGCGGCTTGCCGCTCACGCAGCCGCCGCCGTGCTCTTCGGGGACGAACATCGCGAACCAACCCAGGCCGGCACCAGCGCGCAGCCAACCCGGGTCGAATCCCATCGGGTCGTCGATCAGCTCGCGCACTCGAGTGAGGGGCGATTCCTGCTCGACGAAGCGCGCCGTCGTCTCGCGCAGGAGCTCTTGGTCGTCACTCAACTGGAGTTGCACGGCGCGCCTTCCCAGGAAGTTGTGCTGAGTACAACACAGTGGTACGGTCCCGGGCAAGGCCAGGGCTCCCTGGCAGACGAGGAGACCCAATGACTACTTCTGGCATGACCGCGACCCAGTCCGGGACCCAGACGCTTCCCTACCTCATCAACGACGCCGACGAGCATTCCACACCCTCCTTCGGGGCGTACGAGAAGTACATCGACCTGGACAAGAAGGACATGGCGATCCGCATGTCGCCGGGCGGCAAGGGTGACCGCCGGCAGATGCTCTACAACGGCCGGCCCGCGCGCTTCACGTTCAAGAACTTCCAGGTGGTCGGATCGAACGAGCAACTCGAGGAGTTCGGCGTGAAAGACCTCGGCGCCTCCGACGAGGAGGGCGGCCAGGTCATCCCCGGGTCGCTGCTCAACCGCCTCAACCCGCTGAAAGACCTCGACGCCGAGGGTCGCAAGGAATTCGCCAAGAAGTACCGCGCCATGCAGGAGTTCCTCGACAATCCCGCCGACCGCATCACGGTGATGGACTCGCAGGGCATCGAGTGCGCGGTGAACTACGCCACGCTCCCCGGCACCGAGGTGGAGTTCGAAGACGACTTCGACGGCCTCTACGCCAACCTCGTCGCGTTGAACCGCTACCTCGGCACCGAGTGGGGATACAACTACGAGAACCGTCTCTTCACGCCGCCGTTCATCTCGTTCGCCGATGCCGACGCCGCGTTGCACCAACTCGAAGACATCATGAAGATCGAGGTTCCGAAGGTCATCCAGACCTCGAGCGGCCCGTCGATGCACACGTCGCCGTTCCGCCCCGACAACGACCGCTTCTGGTCGATCTGCAGCGAAGCCGGCATCAAGCTCTGCACCCACCTGGCAACGGTCACCCGCTACGGAGCCCATGGCCTCGAATGGAACGAAGAAGAGGTAATGCTCGGCGACATGGACGCGTTCCAGTGGGTCTTCTACTACGGCGACCGGCCGGCGTACGAGACCGTGGGCGCGGCAATCCTCCAAGGTTGGTTCGCACGGTTCCCGAAGATGCAGCTGCTCCTCTCCGAGCAGGGCACGGTGTGGGCGCCGTACACGATCCGCAAGCTCGACCACGCGTTCCTCATGGGCCGGCGCGCCACGTGGGGCAAGCTCACCATGCGACCGAGCGACTACTTCAAGCAACACTGCTTCGTGGCACCGTTCCCCGAAGAGAACGTCGACCGCGTTGTGGAATCCGTGGGCATCGAGCCGATCGTGTTCGGGTCCGACTTCCCGCACGGTGAGGGTCTTCCCGAGCCGCAGATGTACCTCGGCCAGCTCAAGAACTTCTCGGAGGATCAGGTCAAGACAGTGATGCGCGACAACCTGGCGCGCTTCCTCGACCTCCCCGCGTAGCGCTATGGCGATTTCCCCCGATCTGCCGGGCAGCGGTTGACGCCATCGAGCGGTACCGCCGACCGTTTTTCAACCGAGTCCGATCTTCAAGGTGCCCGCGCGGGAGCGATCGGCTCGCCTGGGTAGCGATCGAGGGTGGCCGCCTCCACCGAGTGCCCGCTCTCACGGATGACCGTGCCGTTCACCACCACGTGCACGATGCCTTCGGGCTGGTCGGCCACGAGGCGATCGGAGTCGGCCGGGAAGTCCCACACCCGCCGGAGCGGGCCGGGATCGACGGTGACGGGATCGAACACGGCGATGTCGGCTGCAAAGCCAGGTTGCAGGATTCCGCGACCAGGAATGCCGAACGCGGCGGCGGGTTGACCGGTGAGCTTGTAGACACCCTCCTCCACGGAGAGCGCGCAACGCTCGCGCACGAACGTCCCGAGCAGCGTGGCCGCAAAGCCCGCATCGCACAATTGCGTCGCATGAGCGCCGGCGTCGGACAAGCCGACCAGCAAGCCCTCGGATTGCAGGAGCGCGTCGATGCCCTGCCGGTCGTCGTTGAGGATCACCACCCGGAACCGCGTCGCAAGATCCTCGTCGAGCGCGGTCGTGAACATCGTGTCGATCGGCGACATCGATCGTTCGGCGGCGACGTCGGCGACCGTACGGCCGACGAGCTCGGTGCGTGACGTCTCCTCGAAGTACATGGCATCCCATCGGTAGCCGGCACGCCGATCGAGCTCTTCCTGCACGACCCGACGCCATTCGGGATCCGAGTAACACGTCACGCGCTCCCGCGCAGGACGCGCGTGCAGGCGAGCGAACTCGGGCAGCATGTCGAACGGGAACGGGTCGCGCAGATGGAACCGGAACACGATCGGGTGCACTGCCATGAGGCCCCAGAGGTTGTCGGCACCGTGACGACGGACCGACAACAACCGCTCGAGACGCCGTTGATGCTCGCCGTCGGCACGGGTCAGCACCTCACTGAACACGATCGGGCACTCGAGATCGGGAGCGGCGTCGAACACGTCGTCGAGCGTGACCCCCTCACCCGGGAGGATCTGCACGACACCGCGTCCGGCTCGGCACGGCACCTCGAGCAAAGCTCTGACCTCGGCCGCGTCCGCGAACCGTGAGGGCACCGGGCGCCCCTCGGCCCCTTGGTGCGCCGGGTTGAGACTGGTCGAGAAGCCGATCGCGCCCGACTCGAGCGCGTCGGCCACGACGGCTTGCATGGCGTTGACCTCCGATTCCGTCGCCGCGCGCTCGTAGGCCTCGTCGCCCATCACGAACAGCCGAACTGCGGTGTGCCCGACGAAGGCACCGAAGTTCAAGAGCGTCCCGCGCCGCCGCACGGCCGCGAGGTACTCCGGGAACGTCTCGAAGTCCCACGAGATCCCGGCGTGGAGCGCGTCGAGGCTCATGGCCTCGACGTGCTCCAACGTGCGCGCCAGGAGTTCGCGCTGCTGCGGGCGACACGGAGCGAGGCTGAAGCCACAGTTGCCGGCGATCACGGTCGTCACGCCGTGCCAGCACGAGGGCGTGAGGGCAGAGTCCCAGAGCACCTGCGCGTCGTAGTGCGTGTGGATGTCGATGAACCCGGGCGCGACGATCGCGCCGGTCGCGTCGAGCTCGCGGTAGCCGTGCAGGTCCGGGCCGATCTCGGTGATGCGACCACCCTCGATCGCGACGTCACCGACGAACCCGGGTGCGCCCGTGCCGTCGACGACGGTACCGCCGCGGATCGCGAGCTCGGCCGTCATTGCCGTCCGGCTGACGCGCCCGCCTTCGGCAACGCGTCCTCGTCGAAGCCGTAGAACCGCAGCGCGTTGTCCCAGAGGATCTGCGCCTTCACCTCGGTCGACACCTTCGGGAGCTCGAGGAACTGCTTCACCGCGGTCGGGTACTTGGCATCGGGATGCGGGAAGTCGCTCGCGAACAAGACGTTCTCGTGGCCGAGCGCGTCGACCACCTGGTACAGCAGGTCCTCGTCGGGTTCGCACGAGATGAAGCATTGACGCTTGAAGTACTCGGACGGCTCGAGCGACAGGTCCGGAGCGTCGTTCCACCCCACCAGCTCGGCGTGCTCGTCCATCCGATGGAGCCACGACGGCGCCCACGCCGAGCCCGCTTCCATGAACGCGACCCGAAGGCTCGGGTGCCGCTCGAGGACACCCTGCACGATGAGCGACAACATCGCCATCTGCTGTTCCATCGGGTGCACGCACACGTGCTGTTCGAACCACGTGTCCATGAAGCGCTCGCTGCCGATGTTCTGCATGAGCGAGCCCGAACCTTCGTGGAACGACAACGGAACGTTCAGGTCTTCGAGTGCTTCGTAGAAGGGGTCGAAGTCGCGGTGGCCGAGCATCCGACCGCGCACCGGGTTCGGCCGCGTCCAGAACGCCCGGATGCCGAGCTCGTGGTAGTCGTACTCGACTTCCTTCAGGGCCAAGACGACGTCGTGCAGCGGGATCGGTGCCGCCCCCACGATTCGTCCACCGGACTCGGCCATGTATTCGGCGAGCCAGCGGCTGTATGCGCGTGCAATCGCGGCCGCGAGCTCTGGGTCCATGCCTTCGATCCAGCATTGGTACAGCGGCCCGTAGATCACCGAGACGTCGATACCTTCCACGTCCATCGCGTCGACCACCGCCATCGCGCTGAACCCGGCCTCCGCGATCTCGCCGAATCGCTCGAGGATCAGGTCGGGCGTGAAGCGCAACGCTTCCAGCGTGCGGGGTGGATGGCGCATGACCTCCTGCCCGTCGACGAGCACCTGGCCGTCCGGCTCCGACTGGATCCGGTGCCGAAACTTCGGGTCCAAGTAGCGGACGATCCAGTCAGACGGCTCCAACGTGTGACCGTCGGCGTCGATCACTCGCAGCGCAGTGTCCACGCGCGCCTCCCTTCACCGGACTTCTCGGCGTTCCGACCGCGTGACCGTCCCAACGACGAGTACTCACACGTCGAGTCCGGCTCCGTCGATCGCGAGCTCGACGCCGGACATGAAGCTGTTCGCGTCCGACACGATGAACGTGATGACCGTGGCGAACTCCTCAGGCGTTCCTGCCCGCCGCATCGCGGGCACGTACCCGATCTCGGTTGCCATTCCTACGAAGTGTTCCTCGACTGAGAGCCCCGCGGCCTCGGCCTCGCTTGCCCAGAGTTCCCGGATCTCGTCGCGGATGCTGTAACCAGGCAGGACCGTGTTCACGATGATGTTGTCGGGGCCGTACTGCTTCGACAGGAACTTGGCGAGGTTCGCGAGCGCAGCCTTCGACGCGGTGTAGTGCGGGTGCACGTCCGGTCCGATGGACGGCTTGTGTATCGAGCCTGCGGACACGATCACGATGTGCCCCGACTGCTTCCGCTGCATGTGCGGGATCGCGGCACGGCACACGCGCATCGGAGCAAAGAAATTCACCTCGAAGGTCTCGTCCCACTCCGCGTCAGTCAGGTCGGCAAACTCCTTGATCTTGTGGATACCGGCCGCGGCCACGAGGATGTCGAGCTCACCGAACGCGTCCACGGTCTTGGTGATGAACTCGTCGGCCGCCGACCTGTCGGCGAGGTCTACCCGCAGGGCGAGACACGTGCCGCCGTCCGCAGCCACCTCCTTCTCGACGAGTCGCACCGCTTCCTCGTCGCGCGCGCAAAACGCCACCCGGGCGCCTTCGCGCGCAAGCGCGAGCACAGTTGCCCGACCGATGCCGCGAGTCCCACCGGTGACCGCGGCGACCTTGCCATTCAGTCCGAGATCCATCCCCATCCTCCTTCATCCGGGCGCCTGCAACCCGACGGTACGCCGTCAGGAGCGTCGCCGCACACACGCCTCGAGTGAAACGACCACCCTGCTTCTCTCGGCTCAGATCCTCGTATCGAGACGAGGGGTCAACGATCGCTCGTTGCGGTTCGCAAGAGCGGCCGAGCAAGATGTGGCGATGCCGTTGTCGAAGGAGTCGCGGGACGCGTTTCTCCAGGCGTTGGATCTGTTCGACAGCCGGGTCAGCGCGGCGTCGAGCGAGACGTGGTCGTCACCTTCGCCGTGTGAAGGATGGACGGCGCAGGACGTGGTCGCGCACCTGGTCACCAACTTGCGGGCGCTGCGCGCGGCCCTCGACGGAGGGGACTTCTTCGCCGTGTTCGGCCAGCCGGTGGAGGGTGACGTTCTCGGAGCTTGGCGTCACGAACGCTCGAGCGCGGCCGAGTGGCTCGACGAAGCATCGGTTGTCGAAGCCGTGACAGTCGGCGGGAACTCCGTCCCGTTGTTCCTCGTCGTCGACGGCCTGATGCGTGACCTTGTCATCCACACGTGGGACGTCGCGCGAGCGGTTGGTGGTGACGAGCGGCTCCCAGATGATCTCGTCGCCACGGCCACCAAGGCGATGGCGATGGTCACCGACGAGGCCCGGGGCCCAGGTCTCTACGGCTACGAGGTCCCGGCACCGCCCGACGCCGATGCCCAAGAGCGCCTCCTCGCGCTGGCAGGCCGCCGGGTTCGCTGACCGGCCAGGATCCTGGCACCCTGCATCGGATCGTGCGACACGTCAGTAC
Source organism: Acidimicrobiia bacterium (assembly GCA_040880805.1). NCBI lineage: Bacteria > Bacillati > Actinomycetota > Acidimicrobiia > Acidimicrobiia bacterium. Next base: position 12,397 of record JBBDHW010000031.1, read on the forward strand.
GCCCCTTGCTTGTCGAACAGTCGCCGCGGATTGTCGACGAGCATGGTCGTCAGCTCCGCGTCGCCGAGCCCGGCGGCTCGCAGTGCCGGGACCACGTCGCGGGAGATGTGGCAGTAGTGCCACTCGCCACCGGGAACGCTGCCAGTCGGGAACCAGTCGTTGTAGCAGGCCGCGTCGTGCGACAGCACGAGGCGATCGACGTGGTCCTTCTCGCAGAGCGCGACGATCGTGCGCACGCGATCCTCGAACGAGAGGATCCCGTACAGCCCGAACCGGTCCATGCCCAGGTACGAGCCACGCGAAAGCAGCTCCTCGAGGTATTCGAGATCGGCGGTGTCGCCGCTGTGGCCGATGACGACACGCGACAGGTCGACGCCCTCCGACTCCAACACCTTCTGCTGCTCGAGCCCGCGGTGGGTGGCCGCCTCGGTGTGCGTCGAGATCGGAACACCCGTCGCGCGGTGCGCGCGCGCCACCGCGCGCAGCACGTCCTCGACGCCCGGGGTCACCCCGGGATGGTCGGTCGCGCACTTGAGGATTCCCGCCTTCACACCAGTGTGGGCGATGCCCTCGGTGATGTCGCCGACGAACCAACCGGCGAGCATGTCGGCCAGCGCCTCACCACCGAAACGGGCGCGTACCTCGATGAAGAGGGGAAGCTCGTTGAAGGTGTAATGACCCGTCGCGACCACGATGTTGAGCGCGGTCTGGTCGGCGACGCGCTTGACGAGCGCGACATCGCGGCCGATCCCGGTCACCGTGAGGTCGACGATCGTGCTGACGCCCGCGTCGACGAGTTCGTTCATCCGGGCGACAGCCGCGGCCACGTCGCGGTCCGCGTCGAAGCCGTCGACGTCGGGATAGTTGACGATGAACTCGTGGCTCAGGATGAACACGTGCTCGTGCATGAGCACCTGGCCGAGGTCGGCCGTGTCGATCGGGCCTCGAGCAGTCTCCACGTTGGGCATGGGTCCCTCAGATCTTCCGGTCGCGGCCTTCCCAATAACGGTCGCGGATGGCCTTCTTGCGGAGCTTGCCGTTGGGGTCGCGGCCGAGCGAGTCCACGAAGTCGACCGCGCGCGGGCACTTGTAGTGCGCGAGCCGCGCGCGGCAGAACTCGATGAGGTCCTGCGCCAGCTCGTGTCCCGGCACGGTCCCCGTGCTGACGTTCATCTCGACGACCGCCGTGACCTCCTCGCCCCACTCGTCGCTCGGCGCGCCCACTACGGCCGCGTCGACGACCGCGGGGTGCGTCAACAACGTGGCTTCCACCTCGGCCGGGTAGACGTTCACACCACCCGAGATGATCACGTCGGCCTGACGATCGCAGAGGAAGAGGTAGCCGTCGTCGTCGACGTAGCCGATGTCACCGACGGTGAAGAGGTCGCCGCGTCGGTTCGCGGCGGTCTTGCCGGGATCGTTGTGGTAATCGAACTGCCACATGGTCTGACTGACGTACACAAGGCCGGGGGCACCGGGCGCACAGTCGTTGCCGTCGTCGTCGAGGATTCGGAGCACCACCCCTGGCGACGGCTGCCCCACCGTCCCGGGCTTGCGCAGCCACTCCTCGGCCGTGACCGTCGTTCCCGCGCCCTCCGTCGACGAGTACGACTCGACGATGATCGGCCCCCACCACTCGATCATCCGGCGCTTGACGTCGACCGGGCACGGCGCGCCCGCGTGGCTCACCATTTGCAGCGGCGACACGTCGGCTCTCGCACGCGTCTCCTCGGGCAAGGCCAGGAGGCGATGGAACATCGTGGGCACCATGCTGACGTTGGTCACCCGGTACCGCTCGACCTTCTCCAGGAAGTCTTCGGGAGTCCAGTGGTCGACCATGACGAGGAACGCGCCGTTGTCGAGCGCGCCGCACGCCCCGGCGATGGGAGCGGCGTGGTACATGGGGCCACAGACCAGATCGACGCGATGCTCCGGGTGCGTCGACGCGATCGCCGCGAACGACGACGCACGAAGACCGATCCCCGTGATCAGCGCGATCTCGTCGACCGGGGTCTCGGCCAGACGCTTGCGAACACCCTTCGGCCGGCCGGTGGTCCCCGACGTGTAGAACATGACCTGTCCGGCTTGCCGCGACCCGAGCGCCGCGACCGGTTGCCCAGCGACGAGTTCGGCGAGCGGACGGAAACCGGGCGTGTCACCAACCGCGAACCGTGCCGGCAGAGGGATGCCCGCGAGCTCGGCGGCACCGCGAGCCACGTCGGCGAACCGCTCGTGGGCGACGACCACCTTCGCGCCCGAGTCGGTGAGGATGTACGCGAGCTCGTCGACACCGAGGTGCCAGTTGAGCGCGACGAAGGTCAGCCCGGTCTGCACCGCCGCGCCGTAGAGCTCGAGGAGCTCCCGCGAGTTCCCCAGCACGACCGCCACGGTGTCTCCGGAGGAGAGGCCGAGGCTGCGCAGACCGCGCGCGAAGGCGTTCATTCCTGCGACGAGCTCGCCGTAGCTCGCTTCCTGACCCGACGGATCCACGAGCGCGCGACGACCGGGGTCGCGTTCGGCCACCGCGAAGATTCCGAAGTCGTTCACGGACCGCCCGCCCGCTAGCGGCCGGTCCAGTTGGGGGCACGCTTCTCGATGAACGCCCTCGCGCCTTCCTTCGCGTCTTCGCTCGCGAACACCTCGGAGGACAGCGCCTGCTGACGATCCCAGATCTCGTCGCGGGAGACATCGAGCGCGTCGCGCATCAACTTCTTGGTGGCCCGCACCGCGAGCGGGCCGTTCTCCGCGATGCGCGCGGCGAGCGCGATCGCCTCGTCGAGCACCTGATCCGGCGGAACGACCCGGTTCACGAGACCCAACGCGAGCGCACGCGGCGCGTCGATGGTGTCGCCGGTGAGCCCGAGCTCGAGCGCGACCGCGAGCGGGAGCCGTCGCCCGAGTTGGACACCGCCACCCGCGGGAAACAGTCCTCGTTTGACCTCGGGAAGTCCGAACACCGCGTGCTCGGACGCAACGACGAGATCGCACGCGAGGAGGAGCTCGAACCCTCCGGCGACGGCCGTCGCGTTCGCCGCTCCCACCACGGGCTTCTCGATCCCTTCGCGCAGGAAGCGGACATACGCGGCGGACCCCTCGGCATCGCTCGGTTGGTCGCCGCCTTCGGCGAAGTTCCGCAGGTCCATACCCGCGCAGAACACGCGGTCGCCGGTGCCGGTGATCACCACCGCGCGCACGTCGGAATCCGCGTCCGCAGCATCGAGCCCGCGACCGATCCCCGCGATCACCGCCGGGTTGAGGGCGTTGCGCGCCTCGGGCCGGTTGATACGCAACACGCGGACGGCGCCGCGTTCCTCGACCACCAATTCGTCCATCAGCAGCTCCGCTCGCGTCAGTTTCCGGGTGGGCCCTTGGGGACGTCCCGGAACGCCAGGTTGCGGTCGTGGGTCATCTCCCGCGGCATGCCGAGGACGCGCTCGCTGACGTTGTTGCGCGCCATCTCGGTGGTGCCGCCACCGATGCACGCGGTCTGCCGCATCAGGTAGTGCATGCCGGCGCCGCCGCCGGGATCGCCCCCCGTCGCCACCGCGCCAGGTCCGGCCAGCTCGAGCGAGATGTTGGTGTTGCGCACCGACACGACCGAGCTCATGAGGCGGGCAATTGCAGCCGTCGTGTCGGGGAACACACCCGCGCCCATTCCTTCGGCGATGCGGCGCGACAGCTCCGCGCCCGCGCGAGACAGCGCGCGGGACTCGCCGATCAGGTCACGCGCGCGGGGGTCGTCGAGGCGACCGGTCGCGCGGGCGAGCTCCACCATCGGGTCGCGGTTCGACCTGCCTCCGTACCGCATCTGCGGACCGCTCACGTAGGGCGACCCGCCTCCCAGCGCGTTGCGCTCGTGGAACATCCACCGGGTGCCGACAGTCCAGCCGTGGTCGACCTCGCCGATGCGGTCGGTGTCGGGCACGCGTACGTCGGTCATGAACTCCTGGCAGAACTCGCGCGAGCCGTTGATCATCTCGATCCGGTGCAGCTCGATGTTGGGCTGGTGGATCTTGATGATGAACACGCTGAGACCGCGGTGCTTGGGCACGTCCCAGTTGGTGCGCAGCAGGCAGAGGCCGTAGTCGGAGAACCACGCACCGGTCGTCCAGATCTTCGAGCCGTTCACCACCCACTCGTCGCCGTCGCGCACCGCCGTCGTGAGCGCGCCGGCGAC
>JBBDHW010000031.1:16583-27404 GCA_040880805.1 Acidimicrobiia bacterium
CGTCGGAGCCCCCGCTCGGCTCCGAGAGGAACTGCATCCAGATCTCCTCGCCTTTCATGATCGCGGGCAGGTGCTTCTTCTTCTGCTCCTCGGTGCCGAACTCGAGGAGCACGGCCCCACACGGGACGAACGTCGGTATCTGGAGGACGCTCGGGAATTCGTAGCCCGCGACTTCCTGGTTGAACGCGCGCTGGTGCGCGGGCGAGAGCCCCTGCCCGCCGTACTCCTTGGGGAAGCAGATACCGGTGAAGCCGGCGTCGTAGTACTTGCGCTGGAGCTCGCGGGCGCGCGTGATGTCGGCCAGCTCCTCCTCTTCGGGCTTGCCGAGCCGGAGGCCGAGGAACGTGCCGCCTTTCTCCATGTTGTCGGCCAGCCATTCGCGCACGCGCAACCGGAACGACTCGACGCTCTCCATCTCGGTGTCAGTCATGAGTGCAACCTCTGGGCTTTCGGATCACGCGGCGCTTTCGCGCAGTGAGGTGATGCGTTGGCGATGGTCGGCGGGCGTACCGTGGGTGAGCCGGTCGACAGTGACGCGCCGCAGGTACAGGTGGATGTCGTGGTCGTAGGTGAGGCCGATGCCACCGTGCATCTGCACGCAGTCCTGGATGAGCTCGGCGAGGTAGTCGCCGATGTACGCCTTCGCCGCGCTCGCGGTCTCCTCGGCCTCGGGCGCCTCGGCCTGCACTTCGCGCGCCGTCGCCGCCGCGAGGCCGTGGCTCGCTTCGAGCCACATCTTCATGTCGGCGAACCGGTGCTTGAGCTCCTGGTACGAAGCAAGCGGACGACCGAACGAGTAACGGCTGAACATCCAGTCCAGCGTGAAATCGAACACGGTCTGCGCGGCGCCGACGCTCTCGGCGGTCTGGATCACGATCGCGAGCTGGAGTTGCCGCTCGACGTCGGCATCGGCGTGGCCCGGAGTCCCGACGGCGGCGGAAGCGAGCACCCGAACCCCGTCGAACTCGACGCGGGCGTACCGACGCGTGAGGTCGATGCTGTTCAGCTGTGTGATGGTCAAACCCTTCGTGTCCGCGGGGACGAGGAACTGCGCGAGCCCGTCGTCGGTGCGCGCGGTCACGAGCAGCTGCTCGGACTGCGCACCCGCCTCGACCGGCGACTTGACGCCGGACAACACGAAGCCGTCGCCGTCGGCGGTGGCAGTCACCGTGACGTCGCCGAGCCGGTCGTGGGGAGCCGGCTCCGCGACCGCCCACGTCGCGAGCACCTCACCGGCGACGAGCGCCGGGAGCAGACCGGCCTTCTGCTCGTCGGTTCCTGATCGGGCGATCGCGGCAGCCACCACGTTCGCCGGAAGCAACGGACCCGGTGCGACGTGGGCGCCGAACGCATCGGCGACCAGCGTGAGATCGACGACGCCCGAGCCGCTGATGCTCCCGCCCCCGAGCTCCTCGGGAACGAGCAGCGACGTCCAGCCCAGCTCGGCGCCCTGCCGCCAGTAATCGCGCTCGAAACCCGCCGCCGATGCTGCGAGCTCCCGGACCTGCACGATCGGGCACTCACCCTCCAGGAACTTCCGCGTCGTGTCGCGGAAGAACTCCTGGTCGTCGGTCAGCGTGACTTCCATCGCACCCCTTCTGGCCTTGTCCGGGTGTTCATCCTGGCGAGGATTTGGGCGCCGCGCAAAGCCGGGAGGGCGCTTCATTCGGGCGCGAAGCGCGGGAAGGCCAGGGTGTCACTCACCCGGTCCCACTTGATACGCACCCGATCGCCGATCGTCACGCTGTCGGGATCGCAGTCGACGACGTTCGCAGTCATGCGGGACCCCGCACCCCCGGTGCCGTCGAGCTCGATCACCGCGGTGACATAAGGCACGACCTCCGCCAGATTGGGCGACAGCGCGTGCCGAACGACGGTGTACGTGTAGATCGTCCCCGTACCGGGAAGCTCGACCCACTCGACCGCCTGGTGCTGGCACGCGAAGCAGAACGGGCCGGGTGGGAGACGGAACGTCCCGCACTCGGTGCAGCGCGGTGCGACCAGCCGGCCGTCGAGCGCGGCGTCCCAGAACGGCTGCGTCTCGTCGTCGGCGTAGGGATCCGTCATCGCGGACGGGAACACGCCGCGGCGCGCCTCGGCCATCGCTACCTCCTCAACAACGTGCCGCTCACGGGCAACGCCGCCGGACCGCCGCTGACGAGTGCGATCTCCGCGCCCTCCACCTGGTTGATCGCGGTGCCGCGGAGCTGCTCGACCGCCTCGCGCACGTGGGTCATGCCGATGATGTACGCCTCCGACAGGTTGCCGCCGTGCGTGTTCACCGGGATCGTGCCGGTGGGCCACCGGATGTTGCCGTCGGCGACGAACGGACCGCCCTCCCCTACGGATGCGAACCCGTAGTCCTCGATCTGCATGAGGACCATCGGCGAGAAGTGGTCGTAGAGCAACGCGACGTCGACGTCTTCGGGCGTGATCCCCGCCATCTCGTACATCCGCTTCGCGACCGGGCGGTGACCGGACGACGCGAAGTAATCGTCGGGCGCCTGGAAGTAGTTGAAGATGGCGGGACCCCAGCGTCCCATGCCACCGTGCGCGGAAGCCAGTACGTACACCGGCGGCTGGCGGAGATCTTTGGCTCGCTCCGCCGACGTGGTGATGATCGCGACCGCGCCGTCGCTTTCCATCGTGTAGTCGAAGAGGCAGAGCGGATCGGCGATCATGCGCGCGCTGAAGTAGTCGTCGATCGTGAGCGGGTTGCGCTGCAGCGCAGTCGGGCGGCGGATCGCGTTGTCGCGTTGTGAGATGACGATCTCGGCGAGGTGCTCACGTTTGGTGCCGTAGAGGTGCATGTGCCGTTGCGTCAGCATGGCGAAGTTGTGACCGGGCGAACCGATGCCCGCGCTCGCGGTGAACGCCGCGGCGGGATCGCTCCCGCCGCCCCCGTACGGATTGCCTCCACCCCCGGCGCCTCCACCCCCGGCACCGCTCCCGGCGGCGCTTTGCACCGCAGTGCCGCCGAGGCGCCGCGTGACCTGTTGGAGCGTCATGAGGCTGACGCACACATTGGCCATTCCCGCGACGATCGCCGCCGACGCAAGACCGATCGAACCCGCCGAGCCGCCACCACCCGACGTCAGCGACGCGGCGAAGCGCACTTCGGGGACGCCCAACGTCGCGGCCACCTGCGCGGGATCGCAGGCGAACGAGTAGATCGCAAAACCGTCGAGGTCGTCGATGGCAAGCCCGGCGTCGTCGAGTGCGAGCAGGATCGCCTTGCACGCCATCTCGAGCGGGGTTTGTGGCAGCGATTGCCCGCGCTTGTAGTACGGGGTTGCCCCGACCCCGACGACGGCGGTCTGGTCCTTCATCGTCATGGCCCGGCATCCTGGCGAGCTTCTGGCCGCTGCGCAATTTCATCGATCTAGGCTCGCTGTCGACGAAGGGAGACAACGTGCAGGTCGATCTGGGTGGAAGGGTCGCGATCGTGACCGGGTCCGGGAATCTCCGCGGGATTGGCGCGACCTACGCGCGGGCGCTCGCGGAACAGGGCGCGGCTGTCGTCGTCGCCGACGTGAACGACGCGGGCGCGACGAGCGTGGCAGAGCAGCTTCGCTCTGAGGGACTGTCGGCCGTCGCGCACGCGACCGACATCACCGATCGCGAGTCGGTGCGCTCGGTGATGGAGCGGGCGCGCGACGAGTTCGGCGGTGTCGACATCCTCGTGAACAACGCCGCGCTCATGGCCGACATGGAGATGAGCCCGGTGTACAGCTACCCCTACGAAGAGTGGGATCGCGTGCTCTCGGTCAACCTCACTGGGGCGTTCAACTGCTGTCACGAGGCAGTGCCGTTCATGCAGGAGCGAGACGGCGGAAAGATCGTGAACCAGTCATCGGGCGGCGCGTTCCCTCCACAAGGCGTGTACGGCATCACCAAGCTCGGAGTGGTGGCGCTCACGGTGGCGCTGGCGAAGGAACTCGGCGGGTTCAAGATCAACGTGAACGCGATCGCACCCGGGCACGTGGTGACCGAAGCGAGCGAGAAGATCGCGCCGGAAGGATCCGACTTCCACAAGATGATCATGGACGCGGCTCCGCGCGGCGGCTCGAACCATCCGGAAGCGTTGGTGGGTGCATTGCTCTTGCTCGTCTCCCCGGATGGCGACTGGATCACGGGTCAGACGCTCAACGTCGACGGCGGCTGGGTCACGAGGACCTGACATCGTGCCGACGTTCCATGACGCCATCCCGAACGACTGGATCGGGCCCGGCGAGACCACCGCGGTAGACGTCGACGGTATCCCGGTCGCGATCGCCAACGTCGAAGGCGAGTTCTTCGCGTTCGGGAACTTCTGTCCCCATCAAGCCACGCCGCTCGGCGGCCAACCGCTGCAGAAGCGATGCGTCCTCACGTGCCCGGAACACCACAGCATGTACGACGTGCGCTCCGGCGAGTGCGTCATGCCGTCAGACGACGGCTTCGAAGGTCACCTCACCATGTACGAGACACGCGTGGTCGATGACGTCGTGCAGGTGTCGCTCGGCTAAGCGTCGACTTTCATGATCTTGCCGAGTGAGCCACCCATGATGAGCTTTTGCGTCTCCATGGGCAGGTTCTCGACGACTTCCGAGTAGCCGAGCGGGTCACCCATGCCCTCGGGGTGCGGGAAGTCCGACCCGAACATGAGGTGGTCGGCGGGAAGGAGCTCCAGCAGACCCGCAGGGTCGGGGTCGTGCCAGATGTGCACGTAGATGTTGCGCTTGAACACCTCGAGCGGGTCCTCGTCGAACAACACCGATTGCCGCTCGCTTGCGCGCTGCAGCTTCGCGACGAAAGGACGGATCCATTCGCTGCCGAACTCGACCGGTGCGAACTTCAGCGTGGGGAAGCGCGTCGCGAGCTCGTGGCCGATGATCGAGGCCATGGCGTCGATGAGGTTCGACTTCTCCGACGAGAGGGTCATGAAGCCGGGCGATCCGTTGCTGACGAACGCACGGAACTCGCGGTCGCCCAGCCCTTCCCAGTCGTTGATGTAGCGCTGGTAGCCGCTGTCGCCCGAGTGCATGCCGACCACGATGTCGAGCTCCGACACGAGCTCCCAGAACGGGTCGAACTCCGGCAGGGCGAAGGATCGCCTCCCGCGGTAGGTGGGAACCGGCGCCACTCGGAGGAGGAACGCGCGCGCACCGTTCTCGGCGACCCACTGGAGCTCCTCGATCGCCTTGTCCATCTTGGAGAGGCTGATGATCGGCGTCGCGAAGATGGCGTCGGCGTAGTTGAACGTCCAGTGCTCGAGCATCCACTCGTTGAGCGCGTGGACGACGGCGCACGCGGCGTCGGGATCGTCAGCGAGGCGCTCTTCGACAACGCTGGCCAGCGTGGGCCACATGAGCGCCCGGTCGATACCCATGTCCTTCATCAGCGCGAGCCGGGGCTCGGGATCGAAGAAGGCCTCGTGGCCCGGCATGATCTTCGGCTTCGCTCCCCTGGTGTCGGCTTGCTTGCCGCGCGAGGGCGCGTGTTCGCGGCCGTAGCCGCCGGGGACCGCGACCACGTTGAAGGTGGGGTTCGGGATGTAGTCGCTGAGCTTGTCCTTGATGGCGAGTTTGGTGCGCCCGTTGATCTCGACGTACTTGATGACGCCGTCGAACTCCTTCGGGATGAACTTCGTGAGCGCATCCCGGTTCTCGTACATGTGGTTGTCGGCATCGAAGGTGGGGTAAGGGAGGCGCCGCTCCCGCATGTATACGAACTCGTCGGCCATCGGGAATCGTCCCCCTGGGCCCTCGGCCCGGTCGCGTGAGTGGGATTCCCCTCCAGGCTAAGCCCCGGAAGGTGTGAAGGCAATTTAGGCCCGAAGAAGTCGGTAGCCGCGCAATTCCGGAACGCTCACCACTCGAAGTCGTATTCGAGCGGCACGATGGCTCGATAGGGAAGGAAGGCAATCGACTCGTACACGCCGCCGTGCGCGGGGTACCGGCCGAGAGCGCCCCCGTACCGCAACGCGCCTTCGATGCGCGGCATGACGACAGTGGGATCGCCCTCGAGCACGAGGATGTGCAGGAGCAGATCCTGTTCGTCGGCTTCGACTGCATCGAAACGCATCGCCGCGAGGACGCCTTCGACCGCAAGAAGGTCGACGAGGTGGGTGTGGCGCCACCAGCGCAGCGCGTCGTCACGCCGGTCGGCTGACGGCGCGCGACCGAGCGCGACGACGAGGCCGCGATGCCCGATGTACGGCACCGCCTCGTCGCTCACCAGTACCGACGCGCGCGTAAACGTCTCGCCGAGTCGCCACCGTCGGACGAACGGCACGTGGCCGCTGCGCCAGAAGCGCCCGGCCTTGATGATGCCGCGGTCCTTGGTGGTCCAGCCCGCCGCGGCCTCCTCACCGGCGAAGTCGGGCACGCCCAGGTAGTACATCGTGAGGTACGGAGGATGCCCGCCGGTCAGGTCGCTGCCCCCACCTCCGAGACCTTGCAGGTCACGCGGCGCGACGTAGCGCTTCGCCATGAGTACGTCCGGCTTCGACACATGCTCGGGTAGGTGATCGAGGTCGTACCAGCGGTTGTACTCGTCGGTGACGTCACGCGGGATGTCGAGCAGTGCGAGCAGGATCCCCTTCACTTCCATGCACGTCACGCTACGCCCTCTTCCGCGTTTGGGAGGGTTAGCCTGCGGCGATGAGAGCCGCGCGGTGTCTTGCGTACGGGCCACCGGAGAGCGTGGTGGTGGAAGAGCTGCCCGACCCGGTGCCCGAACGCGAACAGGTCGTGGTCGCCGTCGAGGCGGCGGCACTCAACTACCCCGACGTGCTCATCGTCGCCAACCAGTACCAGGTCTCCATGCCACCCCCGTTCATTCCGGGCAGCGAGTACGCGGGGACCGTGAGCGTGGTCGGGAGTGACGTCACCGACTTCGCGCCCGGCAACCGCGTGTTCGGCACGGCCTTCGTCGGCGCGTGCGCGGAGATGGTGTGCGTGTCGGCCGGTGCGCTGCGACCGATCCCCGACGGCGTCACCGCGGCCGAAGCCGCCGCGTTCGGTGTCGTGTACCAAACCGCGTACCACGCCTTGCGCAGCGTCGCCGCGGTGGAGCCGGCTGAATGGGTGGTCGTGCTGGGCGCCGCGGGCGGGGTCGGGCTCGCCTCGGTCGAGCTGGCGCGGATGCTCGGCGCGCGCGTGCTGGCGGCCGCGTCGTCACCGGCCAAGCTCGACGTGTGCCGCGCCGCGGGCGCCGAGGCCGTCATCGACTACGAAACCGAGGATCTCAAGGAGCGCATCAAGGAGATCACCGGGGGTGGCGCCGATGTGGTGCTCGACCCGGTCGGAGGGCACTACAGCGAGCTCGCACTGCGCGCCACGCGCTGGGGAGGCCGCTTCGTGACGATCGGGTTCGCGTCCGGGGAGATCCCGCGCATCCCGCTCAACCTCGTGTTGCTGAAGGGCGTGATCGTGAAGGGCTTCGAGATCCGCACCTACTCGGAGCACGCACCGGTAGAAGCACGCCGCGATCGTGAAGAGCTCGACGAGCTGTTCCGTGCGGGCAAGATCCGGCCGCACGTGTCGGCCGTCTACCCGCTCGACGGGGTGGGGGCTGCGTTGGCTGATCTCGCCGAACGCCGCGCTGTCGGCAAGATCGTCATCGACCCCAGGTTGGGGTGAGCAACGTGGCAGGACGCGTGCCGCTCCCTGTGCTGCTGCAACGTCGGAGCACCGACGAGTACGCGCCCGTTCCGCTCGGCGAACACGACCGGCGCGTCCGCACCCGTGTTGCCGAACAGGTCGACGCAGGGGCGGCTGCGCTGAAGCGCTCGCCATCGCTGTACGCGACGAGCCGGCTCGGTACTGCGGCGGGGCTCCTCGCCCTCAACGCCGAGTTCGGGGACGACTACTACCGAGTTCCCCCCGAGGCGACGCTCGACGCGGATGCCGCGGAGTCCGCGCTCGGTGGCGACCAACTGCTCGTCGACGTGCAGACGCACTACGTCGCCGGTCGCCCCGACAACGCGCAGCTCCAGGAATGGACGATGCAGATGTACCGCTCGCTCGCACCCTCTTGGTGGGACGGGATCGACGGCATGGTCGTCTACGACTTCGCCGAGTACCTGCGCTGTGTGTTCGTCGAGTCCGACGTCGACGTCGCGGTGCTCACGTCGAACCCGGGTGTCGACGAGCGGCGCATGTTGTTCAATCCGGAGCTCGCCGGAAGCCGCGAGCTCGTCGACCGGCTCGCCGGGACCGGGCGACTCCTCAACCACGCGGTCGTGCACCCGAACCACGGCGAGACCGCGCAGATGGAGGACTGGCGCGACCGGTTCCGCCCGGTCGGGTGGAAGGTGTACACGCTCGGCAAGCTCGTCGACGGGGAATGGGTATCCACCTGGCGGCTCGACGACGACGACGGCCATCGGTTCCTCGACGAGGCGGAGCGACTCGCGGTACCGCTCGTGTGCGCGCACAAGGGCATCGCGTTCCACGCGGCAGCCGGCTCACCCGACGACGTCGGGCCCGCGGCGCGTGCACACCCAAACGTCGATTTCGTGATCTACCACTCGGGGTACGAGATGCCCGATGAGGCGGGGCCCAATGAGGACGGGGAAGTCGAAGGCCCGTTCCGGGAGACGACCGCGGATATCGGGGTGAACCGATTGATCACCACGATGCGCGATCACGGCCTCGGCCCCGGCGACAACGTCTCGGCCGAGCTCGGCACCACGTGGTTCTGCCTGGTGCGGCGGCCCGACGCCGCCGCGCATGTGCTGGGGAAGCTCATGCGCGCGTTCGGCGAGGACAACATCATCTGGGGCACCGACTCGGTCTGGTACGGGCCGAACCGGCCGGTGGTCGACGCGTTCCGCGCGTTCCAGATCCCGGAGCGCATGCAGGAAGAGTTCGGCTACCCGGCGCTCACGCCGCGGGTCAAGGAGAAGATCCTCGGCCTCAACGCCAGCCGCCTCTATGGGATCGACACCGCGGCCGCCCGGGGCCGGCGCGGGCGCGACGACCTGGGGTGGATCAGTGCCGCGCGCGCGGAGTTCGAGCGCACCGGGGTCCCGATCTCGGGTTGAGCTCGGGCTTCGGGACGCCTACTTCTTGATATAGGTCTTGAAGACGTCGACGCGTGGTTGGCCAAAGACATCGGGTCGGTACGTGACATTGCCGACGCGATCAGGGTTGTACGCGGTGATGTTCGGCGACCACACGAGGTACACGTGCAACGCGTTCTTCACGATGTAGGCGTCGAGGTCCCACCAAGCCTGCTGGAACTCCTTGGAGCCGCCCCCCAGCTTGCGGATGGTGTCGACCATCGCGTTGAGCTTCGGGTCGTCGTAGTTGCACTTGTCGCCGATGCTCCCGAGAACGAGGACCCGCGTCACCTTGTCGAGGCCACCGCGCCGCAGCGGAACGATGCCGGCGGGCGCCTTGTTGTCGGTGAAGAACTCCTGCACGATGTTCGTGAAGTTCACGAGGTTGGCCGTAACACCGACTTTCGCCCACTGCTCCTTGAGGATCTCGGCAATGCGCTGCGTCTCCGGGAGCGGCCCGGCGTACAGGTCGAACGAGATATTGCTGGCGCCGGCTTCCTCGAGCAACGCCTTCGCCTTCTTCGGGTTGTACTTGTAGTAGTCCTTCAGCTTCGGGTTGAAGAGCGTGTTCGCCTGGGTCCATGTCGCCCACATCGGCTCGCTCTGGCCCTGGTAGATGAGTTCGTTGATCTGGTTGCGGTCGACCGCGTAGTTCAGGGCCTGGCGCACCTTCACGTTGTCGAGAGGCGCCTGGCTCTTGCACCACTGCACGCCGATGAAGGACGAGTCGCTCGCCTCCACCTTCACCGTCAGGCCGCCGGCTTCGAGCGGGCTCACCTGATCGAGGGTGCCGACACCCCCGGCGTCGACGATGTTGTCGAGCAGGGCGTTGACGCCGGCCTGCGGGTCGGTGCTCGTCACCTGCACGAGCTCGACCCCCGCGAGCTTGATTTTCTTCGCCTGGAAGTACTTCAGGTTCTTCTCGAACACCACCGAACGCTCGGGCGTGTACGACTTCAGCAAGAACGGCCCCGCGCCCACCGGCTTGTCGTCGAGGCTCGTACCACTCTTCGCCGCGGTCGGCGACACAACCATGGTCTCGCCGTGCGCGAGCAGGTTGTAGAACTGGCCCGCGATCGGTGTCTTCAAGGCGATCGTCAGCTTCGTCGGGCTGTCGACCGTGATCGACGCGACTTCGCTGAGCTCGGCACGGACGGCGCCGACATTGCCCGCCGCGATCATGCGCTCGATGCTGAACTTCACCGCGTCGGCGTCGAGCGGCGTGTCGTCGGAGAACTTCAGGTTCGGCCGCAGCTCGACCACGATCGCCTGCGGATCCGTGACAGTCGCCGACTTCGCAAGGCCGGGCGAATACGAGCCGTCGGCATTCTGGCGCAGGAGCGAGTCGTAGATGAACTGCTGGTAGTACCAGTCGTTGGGCGACGCCACCGTGGTCGGGTCGAACCGGATCCCGCCCAGAATCGCGAGGTCGGCCCCGAACTTGATGACTCCCGCCTTGTCGACCTGACCGTTCCCGCTGCTCGCGGCCGCCCCGGCGGTCGCCGTCGTGCCGACCCACGCGGCACCCAACGCGACGCTCAGGGCAAGGAGCGCGGCAAAGGTTCGCTGACGTGACATCGTCCCCCCGAATGCAAACGGCCGACCTGAACCGGCGGCATCCTAACGTCGGCGGCCCCGAAATGTGGGTCGGCAGTAGGGTCGAAGGATGCTGTACATCAACGGGGAATGGCGGACGGCCGTCTCGGGACGGACGTTCGAATCGAAGAACCCGGCCACGGGTGAGGTCATCGACTCTGTGGCCGACGCCGGCG
>JBBDHW010000032.1:0-14471 GCA_040880805.1 Acidimicrobiia bacterium
CGAACCGACTCCCAGCCCCGAGCCCCTACTCGCGCGGTCGCCTGTTCGGCGGTGACCGCCCCCGGAAATCGTCAGGCTCGCCGCTCCTCCAGCAATGTGCGTAACACGTCGCGTTCCGACACCACACCGACGACCAGCCCGTCGTCCATGACGGGCACATGCCGGATCTCGTTGTCGAGCATGCACTCGGCGACGCGGGCGATCGTGTCGGCGGGCGACACGGTGGCGAGATCCAGCGTCATCACGTTCTGCGCGATCTCGTCGTCGGGGTCCGCGCCTTCCGCCAGCGCGCGGACGATGTCGCGCTCGGAGATCACGCCCTCCGCGTGAGTTCCGGGCCCCCTCCACGGAGGGGTGGCGCGAACGACGGCCACGCCGATGTAGTCCCCGGCGAGCGTCTCCGCCACCTGGCGAAGGGTCGCGTCGGGATCGACATCGACCGTCGGACGATTGACCAACGTGCGAACGGTCTCGTTCTCGATGCTCACGTTTCCACCTCTCGTCGAGTGCGTAATCGGGGTCAGGGCACTGCCGGGACGCCGGACAGGTGCCGAAGGAACCAGTCCTGCGCGACGGAAGCCGCCGCTTCGAGGGTGCCGGGCTCCTCGAACAGATGCGTCCCACCGGCCACGATCGCGACCCGATGCTCACAGCGGAGCCTCGCGGCCGCCTCCTCGTCGAGCCGCAGCACCACGGTGTCGTCGCCCCCGACGATCAACAACGTGGGCGCTTCCACCGCGTGCAGACGCGACGCGGCGAGGTCGGGCCGGCCACCTCGCGACACGACCGCGGCGATCGTCGGGTCCGCGCTCGCTGCCCACAGCGCGGCCCCCGCCCCGGTACTGGCCCCGAAGACGTCATCGGACGGCCACCGCGATACAAACGAACGCGACGTTCCAGCTCGGCGCGTTCACGAGCTTCGACCGCCGCAATCTCGTCCGGGGTTACCTGCGCGACTCGAACGATGTGCGGATCGAGCACCCGCACGTCGTCTTCGCCGATCGCGCCCATCCCCAGCTCGGGCTGGAACCGCACGCCGAGCTTGCGGACCACCGGGTTCTCGCCGCGGAGCCCCTCGAGTCGCTCCGCAAGCGCGATACCGGCCTCGCGCCGGTCGCGGAAGCGCCGGACGCGCGTGTGCGTAGTGGGAGGAAATGGCCTCGTCATGGCACGCTCGATTCGTCGCTGGGCACGATCAGCGCGTACCCGCGCCCGACCATGCTCACGTCGCCACGCGACTGGAGTACGACGTCGAAGACTCGGACATCATCGGCCGTTGCCACCACAATCCCCCCTGTCCAGATGTCACGAACGGGGATTCCGGCGCGTCCGACGGGTGAATGCGCTCCGCGCCACCCAAGGACGGTCGTGCGCGGGTTCGAGCGACGGGTCGTGCTGAGACGGCGGGCGATGATCAGGAGGTAGGGCACGGCATCCTTTGCATAGACCGCGCCGCACTCGCTCACTTGCTCCGCAGTTCCGACACGTCTTCATCAGCTTCCTCCGCGGTTGTGCGACTCCTCACGGCAATGGTGCGCGCCTCGGCGCTCGTGGAAACAGGGCCGGAGGTCACACGCTTCGGCAGCCAGGGACCTTCGGCCCTGTGCACTCACGTAACAGCGGAGCAGGCTCGTGTCATCAAGGACCGCGAGAGGGAGGGAGCGATGAGCGCACGTCGCCGCACGAAGAAGACAGCATCGCCGACGCCGGAATGGCTTCGGGCGTTGCATCCCCCGTACGGGTCCGTCCGCGTCGATGCGGCCCGTGCCGACCGGCAGGAATACACGGAGGCGGGGCGCGGCTAGGCATGCGTCGAGCGGCAACGCCGCGCCTTGAACGACCGGGTGAGCCATCACGGGTTGCTCTCGTGTGCGGGGGAGGAGCCTGGCGCGTCATGAGCGCGAGTTCCGCATCCACGCCGTCGGCCAACTGCACCGCCGGTCGCAGTGCCCGCTCGGCGCGCTCAGAGCCGTCGAGCGGCACGATCATGGTTTGGACGCCTTGCGGGTTCATGCTGCACCTGTTGACGGCGCGTCGTGTCCGTGCTCTCGGAGTAGATCCTCGGTCACGAGGTGCTGGACGTCCTCGAGCCGCAGCACGCCCACGACGCTCATCGTCGGATCGACGACCGCGAGCGCGCGCGCCGGAGCGCTCACCACGAGCGGGAGGTTGTCCTCCAAGCCGTCCGTGGCGGCGATCGCCGGCGCTTCGCGCTCAGCGAGCTCGGCAGCACGCCGCCCGGGCGCGCTGCGCTCGATGGCTCGCGACTCGACCATCCCCTCGTAGCCGGCGTCGCCGACCATCGGAAACGCGCGCTGCGCGCTCCGCCGCAGCAGCGCGCGTAACTCGTCGACACTCATCGTGGGATCGACGATCACGGGGTCGAGCAACATCGCGTCGGCGACGCGATGCCCACTCAACCGCACATGCACGATCGTCGCGGCCTCCTCGGCCGACGCGCCGAAGTACACGAACACACCGATGATGGTGAGCCACAAGTCGAAGAAGACACCGCCCACGATCAAGGCGATCGCAACGCCGCGTCCGATCCTCGCCGCCACATGTGTGGCGTGTTCGAGGTCGTACCGGCGCTCGAGAAGTGCACGAAACACCCGACCGCCGTCGAGCGGGAACGCGGGCAGCAGGTTGAACGCCGCGATGATGAGGTTGAACCAGAAGAGGCCAACGAGGAACGATCCGCCGAAGAGATCGATGGGGAGAAAAGCGTCGCGCGCGAGCACCGCGGCGATGCCGGCAAGCGCGGCGAGCCCCACGCTGGCGGCGGGACCGGCAATGGCCATCGCGAGCTCGTCGCTCGGCGTCTCGGGGAGGTGCTCGAGCCTGGACACCCCGCCGATCGGCAGGAGGACGATCTCGTGCACGACCGCGCCACGGGAGCGCCCGACGAAGCAGTGCGCGAGCTCGTGCACGACGACGCACGAGAAGATCAACGCGAGCCACGCCAGCGACGCCGCGACACCGGGCCCCTCCGGCGCGCTGCCCGCCAACGCGAACAACGCGACCAGCAGAAAGAAGGTGTAGTGGACCCGGATCTCAATGCCTGAGATCCGACCGATGCCGAACGACCACAGCCGGTGCCCCGAGCGGGGCGGCTGCCGGGTGCCGGCTGCGGGACTCACGTTGTCGAACCTACCGAAGCTCGAGCGCGGCCGACAGGGGCGAAGGTCCCTTGCGTACGGTCTCCCCGACCCGACCGGTGGGACCGATGCTGATCGAGGAAGCCGGGGCGAACGCCAGCCTTCGCGCCGCGCAACTCCTTGGGATCGACGCCGACAACGAGCGCAGGACTGGCACCGTGTCCTCTTCGAGCATGGCCGCCAAGGCTCGGCGACGCTCGGCGCTCCGCAACACCTTCCACGCGAAACCCGTCGACAGAGTGCGCCTCATGCCCGGAGAGAACGCGATCCGCGTGAGTTAGGGCCTGCCGACGAACACCGGGCGCCCGAGGCAAGGGCGACCATGGGGTAGACAAGGCTTGCGTACTCGAGGGTGAGGGGGCTCCATGAAGTTCCGTGTCGTGCAATGGACTACTGGCAAGACCGGCACCGCCGCGGTGCGCGGCATGGTCGGGCACCCCGCGCTCGAGCTCGTCGGTTGCTACGCGTACTCACCCAAGAAGGTCGGAGAAGACGTCGGTGTGTTGGCGGGCATCGAGCCGATCGGAATCCGCGCCACTGACGACATCGACGCGCTGCTCGCGCTCGAGCCCGACTGCGTGAGCTACATGCCCTTCCGGCCCGACTTCGACCATGTGGTCCGGATCCTCGAGTCGGGTGCCAACCTCGTGACAACGATGTACATGCTCGCCGGGGTTGGCTACGGAGACGACGTGCACGCGCGGATCGAGGATGCTGCCCGTCGTGGGCAGTCGTCGCTCTACGCGAGCGGTATCTACCCGGGCCACGCCAACATGGTCGCCCTCGCGACGAGCGCGATGTGTACGCGTATCGATTGCATCTCAGTGCTCGAATCGCTCGACATGAGCGGGTACGCGAACGAGAAGATGTTCCGCGCCATGGGCATCGACCGCGCACTCGACGACCCCGAAGCGCCCGTGCTCGTAGAGGGTGCCTGCGGATCGTTCAAGGACCAGATCAGGGTGATGGCTCGCGCCCTGGAAGTCGAGCTCGACGGAATCCGCTTCGACGTGGAGTTCGGCGCCGCCGACCGAACCACCGACTTCGGCTTCATGACGATCCAGGAGGGCCGGATCGCAGGGTTCAAGGGTGTGCTGTCGGGAGTCGCCGACGACCGACCGCGCGTCCAGTGCAAATTCGTGTGGAAGGTCGGCCACGACATGACGCCGAGCTGGCCCGTCGAAGACGGCTACGTCGTCGAGATCGAGGGTGAGCCTGGCGTACGGTGCCGGCTCGAGCCGATTGGTCCCCACTTCGACGGGGCGACCACCACTGCCATGCCGGTGGTGAACGCGATCCCGCAGATCTGTGCGGCGCCCCCGGGCATCGTCAACCGAATGGACCTGCCGCTCGTGAAGGGCGCGCACCTCCTGACGCGCTACAAGTCCAGCGCGGGATAGAAGGTCTCCGGTCCTACCACCGCGACTTCGCTCAGCAGGTCGCGGTCGTACACCTTCCCCCACGACGGGTCGGCGAGGCTCATTGCCTCGCGCGGATAGCTCCAGTTCGTCGGGTCGAGCGCGTGCGCCTGTCGAAAATGGGGAACCGCGTCGAGTGGGAACCCGGCTCTGTGCAGGTGTTGGCCGAGCTCGAAGTGCGCGGCGGCCAGACCGAACTCGATGGGCCGCGGTCGTGAGCGCGCCACCACCTCCGCCGGTGACAGCACGAACGCGCTGTTGGCACCGTTGGCGACCCAGTCGCGCACCGCATCGGTGTATCGCCCGGTGCGGTCCACGGCCTTCGTCATCGCTTCGACGACCGTGCGCTGCTTCTCCGGCATCTGCGCGATGGCGGCGGCCTGGCGTGCGGCGGCCGCCTCGTCCTGGCCTCGTCCCGCGCGCTGCGGGAACGCGACTTCGGGCGGGCGCACGATGGTGCCGTCCTCGTCGATCCACAGCGCGAACGGCACGTTCGTGATCCCGAACTGATCGACCATGGAGAGCGCCTGGTCCACCAGCGACGGGTGGGTCGGGTTCGCCGCCTGGACGAACGGCAGTGCCGCCGCGCGATCGGTGTCGAGGGCGACGGTCACGATCTCGAGGCCGTTTGGCGCCAGCTCCTCGTACAAGGCCTGCCACACGGGCAGGTCAAAGCGGCATCCTCACCAGGAGGCCCAGGCGAGCAACAGGACTTTCCGCCCTCGCAAGCTCGCCACGTCGAAGTCTCGGCCGTCGAAGTCTCGGCCGTCGAAGCTCGGGAGGACGAGGTCGGGCATGCGCGCGCTGTCGAGCACGCGACCACCCGACTCGGGGCCGATCGCCCAGAGCCCGTGCGTCCCGTCGTGAGCGATCGGCATGCCGAGGCGCTCGGTGACGCTAGCCACGTCGAGCGGGCCGGCGGCGTCGCGCACCGGGGGCAAGAGGGGCACACACCGCTCGTCCTTGCACGCGCCCTCGGGTTTGATCTCCCAACCCGTGAGCCGGTGGAACTCTTCGCCGGTCACATCCAAGCGGTCAACAATCACGGCGCGACTGTAGCCATGCGGTCAGCGAACGGATCGCGCCCGCGCGCGGACATCAGGCCCACTGGGGTTGATGATCTCCTTCGTGGGGGGGCGGGAGTCACTCGGCGACAGACGGCGCGTCGAGACGGTCATCTGTTGGGCCCTGACGGTCGGCGTCGTGTTCCAGGTTGCACAGCGGTTCGCCAAGACCGGGTACGACCTCAGCGAGTACGGACGATCGTTGTGGTACGTCACGTACCGGTTCGGCTTCGTTCGTCGTGGCCTGGCCGGCGAGATGCTACGGATCGCCCTCGGACATACGCCTTCGCTCGGCGCGGTGGACTTCGTGCAGAACGTCGTGGCCGGCGTCATGCTGGGCGCGGCGATCGCGCTCGTCGTCCTGCTCTGCCGGCAACGGACGGTCATCGCGTATGCGGCGGCTGCGCTGCTCGTGGTCGCGCCCTTCGGCCTCGACACGGTCGGGGGGCAACGCCGGCCGGATCTGTTCGGATACTTCCTGCTCGCGATGCTCGGGATCTGGGCCGCGACACGTCGCGTCAACGCGATCGTCTTGGGTCTCGTCGGCGGTGTGCTGCTCGGAGTGTCGACGCTCTTCAGCGAAGCGAGCCCACTGATCATCGGGCCGTGGCTGCTGCTCGTCGTCGTCGCGTCGGCGCGTGCGCGCGCACGCTCACGTTCGGAGCCGTGGTGTGCGATGGTGCTCTGCACGCTGCCTTCGGTACTCGCACTCGGGTTGCTCGCGGCGACCGGCCGCGGCAGCAGCCAGACCGTCGCGTCGCTCGAAGGCGCGGCTCCACCAGAGATCCAGGCGCACGGCTCCGTGTTCCCCTACCTCAACGACACCTTCCGGTCGAGCTTCGAGCGGGTCGTCCACGGCCCCGGCAATCCACCGCTCTCGATACTCGTCGGAACCGTGTTCGCGGTGTTGTTGCTGTTCTGCGCGGGCAATTGCTTTTCGTACGCCCGCGCCGTGTGGACCTGGATCCTCCCCACCCGGTTCCTGCGCGTCGCGTGGGCGAGTGGAACGCTCGCCGCCGCGATCGTGCTGTTCGCGCTCGGATTCGACTGGCTGCGCTGGATCAGTTCGATCGGCTTCGCCGCGCTGCTCGCGGGCGGAGCGATCGTGCTCCTCGACGGCCGGGTGCTCGACGGCGGGCGTTCCGCCCGTGCTCCCGACCGCGAGATCTGGCACCGGTCGGTTCCGTCCGAGGTGTCAGTGTCGATTCCCGGACTGCTGACACTCGCGGTTGCCACCTACCTCTTGGTCCTGGCACCGCTCCCGAACTTCATCAAGAACGTCGGTGACACCGCGCAGACCCTGCTCAGCGTGCCCCGGTGAACGGAGCAAACGGTCCGGCCCGATTCAGAGTGCTGGGTGCCGGTAATGCTGTCCTCGAGCGGGTCGTCCCCCTCCTCGACGGTACGGGCGGTTACGGCGACGACCACCGGAACAGGGCCCACGCAAATGCCGACGGAACATCGCGCTTGCCGTACGGTGATTGACCTCACGAGGACAGATCGAAACAGTGCGAGGAGCTGGCCGATGCATACCGCGCACCTCTACCGCAAGCGAGCCGAAGCCTGAACGCCGACGTCGTCCGCGGCACGCTCGAGACCCGCGACGGGTTCCACCTGCTCCGCTTCGAGCGTCACCTCGATCATCCGGTCGAGCGCGTCTGGGCCGCGCTCACCCAGCCCGAACAACTGGTCCGGTGGCTCGCCGAGGCGGAGATCGAGCCCGTCGTCGGCGGGCACGTCGTCCTCCGCTGGCTCAACACCGACCAACGCGCTGAAAATCAGGCGGTCATGCACGGCACGATCACCAAGCTCGTGCCCAACGCGGTCCTCGAGATCAACTCCGACATCCACGGTCTACTCCGCTGGCACCTCGAGCGCGACGGCAACGGGTGCACGCTCCGGTTCAGCAGCGCGCTTCCGGTACCCAACGACCAGGTCATGCTGGCGCTCGCGGGATGGCACATTCATCTCGAGCACCTCGCCGACGCGCTCGACGGCAAGCCCGTCGACTGGCCGAACTGGATGGCCGACCACTACAACCGGTGGTCCGAGCTCCACGTGCGGTACATCGCGACCCTCTGAGCCACGGTCCGTGTCGTCATGCGGGGTACACGGTGAGCTCGGTCGCCTTCACGCTCATCCAGATGTCGGTGCCGTCGTGCAGTCCGAGCTCCGCAACCGCAGCCGGCGTGACCTCGGCGACGAGCGGCACATTCGCGTCGACGTGGATCCGCATCCGGTCGCCGAGCAGGTCGGTACCGCTGATGCGCCCGCTCCACACGTTGCGCGGGCTTCCCTCAGGACGGTGTCGGTGCAGTGCGACGGCATGCGGATGCACCGCGACGTACACATCGCCCTGCGCGGCGTCGGCCACGACCACAATTCCACCGGCATCGAGCGTGACGTCGTGCCCATTGGCGCGACCGCGCAAGAGGTTGATACCGACGAGGTCGGCGACGTACCGGGAGCGCGGTCGGGCCGCGACCTCGGCGATCGGGCCAACCTGTGCGACGCGGCCCTGCTCCAGCACGATGATCCGGTCGGCGAGCGCGACCGCATCGAGCAGTTCGTGTGTCACCAGGATCCGCGCACCGCGAAACGAGGCGAGATGGGCGCGCAGATCCCGCCGCAGCTCCGTCCGGATGCCGACGTCGAGCGCGGCGAGCGGCTCGTCGAGGAGCAGCAGCCGCGGCTCTGGCGCCAGCGCACGCGCCAGCGCGACGCGCTGCCCCTGTCCTCCCGACAACCGACGCGGCTTGTCGTCTGCTTGATCGGCAAGACCGACGCGCGCGAGCCACTCGTCGGCGCGTTGCCGAGCTTCTGATCGCGGTGTGCCGCGCGCCCGGAGGCCGAAGGCGACGTTCTCGCGCGCAGTCAAGTGCGGGAACAGGAGGTAGTCCTGGAACACGACCCCGACCGATCGCCGCTCGGGCACGACGTAACGATGGGCGCTCGGGTCGTCGACGGTCACGCCATCGATCACGATGCTCCCGCGGTCGATCCGCAGCAGACCCGCGAGCGCGCGCAACAGCGTGCTCTTGCCCGCGCCGTTCGGCCCGAGGACCGCGACGGTTTCCCCGTCGGTAGCCGAGACGTGCGCGTCGAGGTCGAGCGCTCCGAGGTGGAGCGCGACCTCAGCTTCGAGCGTCACGCAATCCTCCGAACCAGTGGTCGCGGAGCGCGACGAGGACGACGACCGACACTGCGAGCAACACGAGGCTGAGCGCGATCGCGACGCCCTGGTCGCTCTCGAGGAGCAGGTACACCGCGAGGGGCACGGTCTGGGTGCGCCCCTGGATGTTGCCGGCGAAGGTGATCGTGGCACCGAACTCGCCCAGCGCGCGCGCCCAGGCGAGCGCGGCGCCCGCGTACAGCGCGGGTGCGATCAGCGGGAGCGTCACGCGCCGGAACACCGTCCAGCGCCCGGCGCCGAGGCTGGCGGCCGCGTCCTCATAGCGTTGGTCCATCGTGCGCAGGCCGGCCTCGACCGTGATGACGAGGAACGGCATGGCAACGAACGTCTCCGCCAACACCGCGCCCGACGTGCTGAACGTGAACTGGAACCCGAACCAGTCGTAGAGCCACTCGCCCAGGAGACCGCCGTTCCGCTGGAACGTGTAGAGCAGCGCGACCCCGCCCACGACGGGGGGTAACACCATCGGCAGCACGACGAGCGCGCGCACGAACGCACGGCCCGGGAAGCGCACTCGGGCGAGCACCCACGCGAGGGGAACGCCGAACACGACGCAGAGCGCCGTCGACCACAGCGAGCAGACCACCGACAACCGGATCGCTTCGCGCGCCTGCGGCGTGGTGAGGTCGTCCCAGAGGCTGCTCCACGGTGCGCGCTGAAGCAGCCCGACGAGCGGGAGGGCGAAGAACGCGACTGCGACGACGGCGAGGAGCGTCGCCGCGAACGGCACGCTCCCCCGGCGGTTCACGCGGCGGTCGGTGCGGGGAGGAACCCGAACGACTGGAGTCTCGTCTGACCGGGTGCCGACATCACGTACTTCACCCACGCGTTCGCGAGCCGGGCGTTCCGCGAAGACGCGAGCCGCGCGATCGGGTACACGGCGAGCACGTTCAGCGACGCCGGTATCCTCACCGAGTGCACACTCTTGCCCGCGCTCCTGGCATCGGTGACGTACACGATGCCCGCATCGGCGTCACCGGTCGCGACCGCGGCAAGCGTCGCCTTCGGGTCTTGACCGAGCGTGACCTTGTCGACGGGAAGCGTGATGCCGTCCTGCGACAGCGCCTGCGCCGCGTACTTCCCGCACGGTGCGGTCGCGGCGCACAGCGACACGATCCCGACGCCGGGGAGATCGGCGAGCGACTCCACGCCCTTCGGGTTGCCCGGCTTGACCACGATGGTCAGGAGGTTCGCGGCAAGGTCGATCGGTTCGGACGTGACCTGCCCTCCCGAGACGAGCTCCTGCATGTTGGCACGGTCGGCCGAGGCGAAGACGTCCGCCGGCGCGCCACCTTGGATCTGCTGTGCGAGCGTGGATGATGCGGAGAAGTTGAACGTGACCGTCGTTCCCTTGTTCAACTTCTGGAAGTGGGCGCCCATCTTCGTGAACGCCTCGGTGAGCGACGCCGCCGCCGACACCGTGATCGATCCCATGAGCTTCGGCCTTTTGGCCGCGCGCGCAGGCACCGCGCCGGCCGCGCCGACGATCGCGATGAACGAGAGCAATGCGAGCGCGCGTTTCACTCGGACCTCGGAACCTCCACGACGACGTTTGTCGCCTTCACGACACCCACCGCGAGGTCGCCGGGCTGAAGCCCGAGCTCCTCGGAAGCTTCGCGGGTCATCAACGACACCACGCGATGGGGACCGGCCTGGATGTGCACCACGGCGACCAGACCTTCCTTCTCGACTTTCGTGACCACACCGGGGAAGCGGTTTCGGGCCGACTCGCCGACGATCATCACGTCGGTATCCGGGGGCGGAGACATGGCGGTGAGGAAACGCGCGAGATCGGGGCCGTCGATGAGGCGCTGGCCGCCCGAGTCTCGGAGCATCGTGAGGCGCCCGCTGTCACCCCAGCGGCGCACCGTGTCGGCGCTCACCCCGAGCAGCTCCGCCACCTGCCCCACCCGGTACGTCGTCACCTGCGAGAGGATACACGGGTCTATGCTCTGAAACGCAAGCTATTTGCCCCTCTGACCTCGCAGCTGCGGTCAGCCGAGGAGGAGATCGGCCGCGCTGTCGAGCGAGGCGTAGACGCTCTCGATCGACTGGCGCCCGAGCGACCAGGAGCGCAGGTTCTCGCCGAGGACCGCGCTCATCACCGCGATGATCCGCTCCCGACGGGGCGAGGGCACCCGGGCGAGATACGTGGCAAACGCGTCGAGCCGCCCCGACGCGAAGAGATCGAAGATCTCGACGGCGCGCGGATCGCTCGATCCCTGTACCGCGAGCATGTGCCCGTAGACGCTGGGGTTGAGCTCGAACGCGCGCGCTGCTCGCCGGTACGCAATCTTCACACGGTCGACGGTTCGACCCTCCGGCGCCGCGACCTCGCGCCCGAACTGTCGCGCCCACGCGAGCAAGGCCTCGGCAACGAGGTGCTCCTTCGAATTGAAGTAGCGGTACGTCGTTCCGAGCGCAACTCCGGCCTCGATCGTGATGTCCTTCATCTGGAGGCTCTCGTAGTCGGTGTGGACCATGAGCCGCACCGTTGCCTGCACGATGCGGTCGCGGCGCGCGCGCTGCCGGACGTCGAGCGACTCCGGGCGCGGCGGGGGCGGCTTGCTCGCCCCGCGGCCCTGTACCGGTTCTACCATCGTCAGCGACTCACCCGTCGAGGCCGAGCACACGGGCCGCGTTGCCGCGGAGGAACTTCGGCCAGACGTCGTCCAAGAAGGCGACGTTCGGCATCTCGGTCATGATGCGCTCGATCGAGAGGCCCATGGGGAAATAGCCCGCGTAGATGATCTTGTCGGCACCGCGCGTGTTCGCGTAGTCGATGATCGCCTTCGGGTAGTGCTTCGGCGCGAACGCGCTGGTCGAGTAGTGGAGTCCCGGCCACTTGAGCATGAGCTTCACCGCGAGGTCCTGCCACGGCTCGCAGCCGTGGCGCGTGACGAAGACAAGCTCGGGGAAGTCGTACATCACTTCGTCGATGTACTCCACGCGCTGCGGCTCGAATCTCAGGCGCGGTCCGGGCACACCCGCGCAGCAGAACACCGGGAGACCGAGCTCCACGCACTTGGCGTAGATCGGGTACATCTTCTTGTCGTTGATCGCGACCTGGGGGAACGTGCCCGCGGGGAACATGCCCACCGCACGCACGCCGTACGTCTCGTACGCCCGGACGATCTTGCGGACCGCCTCCATGCCCTCGTTGGGGTCAGCGCCGCACTGCGGGATGAAGCGATCAGGATGCTGCTTCAGCGCGAGCTCGCCGATGCCACGTGGGTCGCCGACGCCGATCATGCCCTGCTCGATCCCCCACTGGTCCATCTCGTGCAACGTGACCGAGATCGGGTCGTCGACGCCGCGGTATTGCTTCTCGGGTACCTGCTTGAACATGTATTCGACCGGGAACTCGAAGTCTTCCTTCGACTCTCGATCCTTCGTCTGTCGCGTGATGAACGCGTAGACCTCCTTCATATTCTCGTGCGGGAACCCGATCATCGTGTCGATGATCCCGATGTCGGTCGGCATAGCCATGCGCGGAACCCCCGAAAACGTTTGTACGCAGCGCTCGAAAGCGGAGAGCGTACCCCGAGCACTCAATTGCCGTCAGCGGCGGCGTCGCGGAGGCTTCTTCGGAGGTGGTAGCGGCTCGGGCCGTGGTTCCTCGGTGAGGACGCGCACGAGCAGCCGCGCGTCGCGCGTGGCAGCATCGGCGGAGCCCGTGGTGAACAGGACGTGCACCGCACGGGCCGACGCCGCAAGCTTCGCCAGTCGCGGCCCCCACGGCTCGAGGTCGCCGCGGCGGTAGTCGTATGACATGCGGTCGTCGCCGGTGTCGGCACCGCGCTCCCAGGCATCGCTGTTGCGGCCGTGGAACCGCACCACCGCCAAATCGCTGGTTGCCGTCGTCAGGGGCGGCAGCGAACTCGGGAACCCGGGCGGCACGTCGACGCACACGAACGCAAGCCGGTGCTCCTCGAAGAACTTCAGGGTGGGCTCGCGATGCTTGGTCTCGAGCCACTCCCGGTTCCGCAGCTCCACCGCGAGCGGCACGTCACCCGCGCGCTCGCGGAGCCATGCGAGGTAGTCGAGCGCGCGCGTCGACGGCTGGAAGTACGAGGGAAACGGGAAGATGATCGTGCCCAGCTTGCCGAACTCGTGCACCGGCCGGAGCGAGGCGAGAAAGCGGTCGAGCGCGAGGTCGAGTCCACGCGCCGACACGTCGTCGGCATACACCTGGCGCCGGGACCGGACCGACGGCGAGAGCAGGTCCCGGACCTCGGGCCACAACGACTCGACCGGTGCGGGGTGATGGGTGAGCAGCCGGTGTGCACGGACGTCGACGACGAACCCCTCGGGGGTGCGATCGACCCACGGTCCCACCACGCGATCCGTGAGCGGGTCGAGTCCGGCGTCGGCTTCGAGCACGCGCAGGGGTGTGGCGCGCGGCGCGACGTCGTCGGGCGCGACCTGCACGCCGATGCGGATCGCGGGCGGGACACGACGGCGCGGTGACTCCTTGCGCGCCCCGCCGGTCTTCGGCCCGCGTGCGCGCGGGCGGCGACCATCCGGAGATCGGCGCGGCGATTGGTCCTGGGGCGTCACTCGGGGCAGGCTACCGAGGACCGAACAACATTGGACAGAGCGAACGGCTGCGACCCATGGACAGGAGAATGCAATGGCGCTGCGCGTGGTAGGAGCGGGTCTCGGGCGAACCGGCACGCACTCCCAGAAGCTCGCGCTCGAGCGCCTGCTGGGCGCGCCCTGCTATCACATGATCGAGACCTTCGGCCGCCCCGATGACATCCCCGTATGGCACCGTGCCGTCGACGGCGATCTCCCCGACTGGCGCACGTTCCTCGCCGACTACGCGGCCGCAGTCGACTGGCCGGTTTGCGCGTTCTGGCGCGAGCTCAGCGAAGTGTTCCCCGACGCGATCGTGCTGCTCTCGACGCGCGACGTCGACTCGTGGTGGACCAGCGCGAGCAACACGATCTTCCAGGTCGTGGGGAACGAGGTGGCAGCGGAGGAGATCACCGGAGCCCAGCAGTCGATGGCGATCGACATGCTCGCGAAACGCTTCACCACACACTGGATGGAGGAGGACGAAGCGAAGCGGGCATACGAGCAGCACAATGCGGACGTGCGCGCATCGATCCCCGACGACCGGCTCGTGGAGTGGCAGCCGGGCGACGGCTGGGACCCGATCTGCGAAGCGCTCGGCCTCCCCGTACCCGACGAGCCGTACCCGCACGTGAACACCACCGCCGACTTCCGCGCGATGACCGGAATGGACGGCTAGGAGCGAACGGCCGCGAGCCGGATACCCCGGCTCGCAGTGAGCGACCCATGGTCAGGCGCGGGTCCCGGCCTGGAACCGCTCGAGCAACTCGAGGTCGCCGAACACCTCGAATGCCGACGCCCCGACGCGGCCCCAGACGAAGAGGTCGAGGTCGGACGCGGTTCCGCGCGCGGCGACGTCGCCCTTCGCGTGCACCCGCTCGATCGCGGGGCTATCGGCCGCGAGCGTGACGAGCCACTCGCCTTCCGTATCGGTGCAATGGAGATGCACGGTCTCGCCGTTTCCTGGAAGCAGATCGCGGTTTCGGAACGGCAGCATGCCGAGGCACTCGTCGACACCGTCGGCCGCGAGCATGGTGTCGATGACATGCGCGCGGCCGGC
>JBBDHW010000032.1:14481-26078 GCA_040880805.1 Acidimicrobiia bacterium
CCCCCAACTCGGCGTCCCAGCGGTGCACCGCGACCTCGTTGGCCTGGCGCCGGAACCAGAAGCGCGCGGTGTTGTCGTCGGTCCAGGACCAGACCGGTGTGGCGGAATCGGTGGCAGCGAGCGTGGCAACCAGCGCGGGGGTCTGCTCGCGGAACCACGCCAGCAGCTCCGGCGCAGGCGGCGCGGAGGGCAGTGTGCGTCGCGAGATCCGTTCCGTGGCGCGCTGCTCCACGGTGATGCGTGCCCATCGTTGGATCTCGCCGATGTGCGCGACGAGGTCGGCGACGGTCCAGCCTGGGCACGACGGCACCGGCGCGTCGAAACCGGCGCGCTCCGCCGCGTCGGCGAGCGCAGCCGACTCCCGCGTGATCGCCTCGATGTACTCGTCCGGATCCATAACCCGTCCGCGACCCTACGCGACCGGCTGGAGCAGGTCGGCGTCGTTGTTCTCGGGCTTGTTCACGCGTGTGCTCACCTCGTATGCCTCGAACCATTCGTCGGGTGCGGGCACGAGGAGGCGTTCGAGGGTCGCGACATCTTCGTTCTTCGGGTCGAGCCAGGTGTCCCACGCGTCCTCGGCGAGCACGACCGGCATCCGGTCGTGGATCGGCGCGAGCAACTCGTTGGCGCGCGTCGTAACGATCACACACGTGCGGAGCCACGCGTCGGGATCGTCGTCGCCGGCGACGGCCGGATCGCGCCAGATCTCCCACAACCCCGCGAACGCGATCGGTTCACCGTCGCGGCGACGCACCGCGTACGGCACCTTCGGCGGTCGACGGCCGGAGGACGGCGCTTCCGTTGCCGCCTTCCACTCGTAGAACGCGTCGGCAGGGACGATGCAGCGCCGCTTCCGGAATGCTCGCTTGTATGCCGGCCGCTCCGCGACCGATTCGGCCCGGGCGTTGATCTGCTTGTCACCGATGGCCGGACTCTTTGCCCACGAGGGCACGAGCCCCCAGCGGAGCGGCGTGAGGACCCGGGTGGGCGGATCGTCGCGTCGGCGCTCCCGCACCGCGGGCACCCAGGCCCGGGGGGTGACGTTGTAATCGGGTTCTCGTCCGACCTCGATGTCGTTCTCGCTCACGCCGAAGCGTTCGGCGAGGAGCTCGGGCGACGATGCCTGCACGAACCGTCCGCACATGCTCACTCGCTCCTAGCGCTTCGGTCGGTCGGTCATCCGGTAGACGAATCGGAGTCCCGACCACTTCTCGTCGATCGCGCACACCTTGTTGTCGACGAGGCCGGCGTCGAGCCCGACGTGCTGCACGACTTCGAAGACGAGATCGGTTGCAACCCCCGAGGTCTTCTTCGGCCACGCGACCCATAGACCGCCGTCAGGCTCGAGCGCGCGCGCCATCGCGGGAAAGCGGCGCGCAAGTTCGGCGCGGCGCGTCACGAAGAACACGATGACATCGACGCGTCCGCGCGCCTGGCGTCGGACTTGCACGCCGTCGGGAATGCGTCCGAGCGTGCGATCGAACCCCGCGGGCGCGGACAGCACCGCAAGGCGACCGCCGTCTTTGATCCCGAGCTTCCGCGCCAACGGCGTGCCCGAGTAACCGCTCGTGGTCGTCACTACGCCCGCCCGCTCCCCATTTCCCCCGGTCCGTGGCGTCACTTCACCGCGCCCGGACGGGGGCTGTCAACCGGCGCGGTTCGACGTCGCACGGTCTGCCGGTGGCTTTCCCGACTCTTTCACTCGCATTTTCCGACGTCGCTGGGTAGCCTGCGAGCCACACACGAACGCCATCAAGGAGGCCCCAGAATGCCGATCCGACTGGGCGACGAAGCGCCGAATTTCACCGCCGAGACCACCGAGGGCAGTGTTGACCTGCACGAGTACCTCGGGGACGGCTGGGGCATGTTGTTCTCGCACCCGAAAGACTTCACCCCCGTGTGCACCACCGAGCTCGGCGCGCTGGCCAAGCGCAAAGGCGAGTTCGACCAACGTGGCGTGAAACTGATCGGCGTGAGCGTCGACCCCCTCGACTCACACCAGAGCTGGGCGAAGGACATCGAGGAGACGCAGGGCGCCGCGCTCAACTACCCGCTCATCGCCGACCCCGATCGCAAGGTCGCCGATCTCTACGACATGATCCACCCCAACGCGAACGACACGCTCACCGTGCGTTCGGTGTTCATCATCGGGCCCGACAAAAAGGTCAAGCTGATGATCACTTACCCGGCGAGCACCGGTCGCAACGTCGACGAACTCCTGCGGGTGATCGACTCGCTGCAGCTCACCGCGAAGTACCAGGTCGCGACGCCGGTGAACTGGACCGAAGGCGACGACTGCATCATCGTCCCCGCCGTCACCGACGAAGAGGCCAAGGACAAGTTCCCGAAGGGCTGGAAGGCCCTGAAGCCATACCTGCGCATCACGCCCCAGCCGAACAAGTAGCGCGTCATCCAGAGGCGAGCGTCCGCGAAGCGGGTATCCCGCCGAGCAGCGAGCCGTGGCCCGAGCGGCCCGGCGCGAAAGCGCCGAGAGCGAAAAACAGGTCAGAACCCGACCCAACCGTGGTCGGCCATGTGTGCATACACCGCGCCGGCGGTTCGCGGCCCGTACGAGGCCGGCCGCGCCGGGAGCGCGGCACGTGCCTGCTCGAGCTCGTCGGGGGTGAAGTCGCAGCGCGCGGTGTTCGGCTGCACCCCGTAGAGCGTCGCCCCGTTCACGCCGAGGATCTTGCGTTTGAGCTCGGCTGTCAGCGCCGGGTACCCGAACTGCTCCTGGTACTCCCGGGTGATCTCGAACGCACGGAACGCCTCGATCTGCGCCTGGGGTGAGCCGTACCAGATCGAATCGGTGCCCCACACGAGGTTGTCGGGACCGACCGCGACCAGCAGCTTGCCGAGTGTGTGCGCGGCCTGGTCGGGATCCCGCATGACGTTGAACCACGTAGAACCGATCTCCGCGTACACGTTCGCGCCCGACGCGACGCCGGCATCCTGCAGCGTGCGGACGAGGCGGTCGACGCCTCGACCGTCTTCGTGGTACGGACCTTCCGTGGTCGTCGCCTCGTAGCCGCTGTGGTACACGACGAAGCGGATGTCGGGGTGCGCCGACGCCGCGGGCCCGATGTCGACCGGCGCCGCGTAGGGGCTGCCACCGCCGAAGCCCTTGTGAACCGACACGATCTTCACGCCGGTTGCGCGAA
The DNA here is from genome assembly GCA_040880805.1 of Acidimicrobiia bacterium. Classification (NCBI taxonomy): domain Bacteria; kingdom Bacillati; phylum Actinomycetota; class Acidimicrobiia; species Acidimicrobiia bacterium. The sequence goes on from JBBDHW010000032.1 coordinate 17,643, forward strand.
TCCGGTCGAGGAACGCGTTCCCGACCTGCGGCACGCGCGGGTCGTGGTCGTCGAGGAACCACGGTGACGGCGCGTGCGTGTACACCTTCCATGCGGCGATCGGATATTCATCCATCAGCGCGTTCATCGCGTCGAGGCGCGCGTCGAGGTTGCCGAGCGCGGGGAGCGCCTGACCGTGCATCAGGATGCGGCCGTCGCCACAGAGCTGGTCGGCGATGCGCCGCGCGTCGTCCATGTGCGCGGTCGACAACGGACCGTTGTTGTCGGACGCGGGGATTGCGCTCACGACTGCATAGTTGGTGTCGGAGCGCAGGAAGACCTGTTCGAGATAGTGGTCGATCGAGAAGCACGCGCGTGCGTCGGCTTCCCCGCACGACGCTTGCGGGAAGCTGCTGCCGAAGTTTCCGGTTGGCGTCGAGAGGTCGTACTCGAGGAAATGCGTCTGGAGGTCGAAGACGAACTCGTCGCCGCCGAGCGCGTTGCGGGCCGCGTCGGGGTCGACGGCAGTCTCCTCGGGGAGCGCCAGCGTGCCGCCGGGCTTACGCCCCGTGCGCGCTTGGTGCTCTTCGCTCGTGCACGCGTCGAGCACGATGAAGACCGCGGCGGTTGCCATGCTGGTGCGGAGAAAGTCGCGCCTCGACATCCCGCGCCGACGCGATTGCCGATCGATCAGGTCGCGGGCGCGACGCTCAGCTTCGCGCAGGGCCGGCGATTGCGGCGGCGGCACGTACTCGCCGTTGGAGACCGGCCCGAGCTCGACCGGGAGCTGGTCGTCGTTGCGGTCGGTCACTCCCCCATGCTCGCGCCGCCGGCATCTTCCTGTTCGCGCGCCGCCCGTTCGAGGCTGGACCTCACCTGCTGGAGCAGCTGCGCCAGACCACCCGCGAACATCGCGGGCTCGTCCTTGAAGCCCGTGAGCAAGCGCGCCAGATCGGGATCGCTGAGCTCGATCACCACACGTTCGTCCTCGGCGCGGATGCGCACACTCCGAGCCATGACCTCGTCGGGCGTCTCGTCGCTGCTGCCTTCCGCCGTCGTCGCTCCGACCGCGCCCTCGACGTGCTCGCGTGTGATGCCCAGCGATGCGAGCGCGCGTGCCGCGACGTTGTCCGGCACAGTCACGATCGCGCGGAGGAAGTGCGACGATGCAACTGGATCGGGACCCGCGAGTTCCCTCGCCATTGCCAGGATCGCCCCGCCCGCCGGTGTGAGACGCTCTTCAGCGACGACGGGCTCCACGAACAGGCGGCGCGGAATCGTGAAGGGAATCGTTCGCTGCGCTCCGCCCAACGCGTCGACAACTCGGGCTCGCGCCTCGTCGAGCGCGAGCCCGTGGGAGACGAGGATCTGGGCGGCGACGCCCTCACCTTCGGACACCACGCCGAGCAGGATGTGCTCGGTACCGATGTAGTTGTGCCCGAGTCTCAGTGCCTCGCGCAGCGAATTTTCGAGCAGCTTCTTGGCGCGCGGAGTGAAGGGAATGTTGGCGGTGGGGATATCCACCCCGCGCCCGATGATGCGTTCCACGTCGGCACGAATGGCATCGAGCGAGATGCCGGCGCCTTCGAGGACCTGGGCAGCGACACCGTTCCGCTCGGCCAAGAGCCCGAGCAGGATGTGCTCCGTGCCGATGTAGTTGTGCCCGAGACCTCGAGCTTCTTCCTGGGCCATGACGACGACGGTGCGGGCCCGGTCGGTGAAGCGTTCGAACATCACGACCTCCCGACGAATCTCGACTGGGACTCGTTGCTCGACGTGCGGTGGGTTTCTCTCACCGAAGCTGAAACGTCCGTCGGCGTGTCCCGCTCGGCGCTGCGCAGCTGGTACCGGAGCGGGCAGATTCCCTCCCGGCTCGTCGACGGGCCCTTCGGTCCGCAGCGCGAGGTCCCCATCGAAGCGGTGCTCGCCCGCGCGGCGAATTCCACGCGTATCACTCGCAAGGTCGGACGCGAGGTCACGCTCGAAGCCGAGGTCGCGCTGCTGCGCGACCGGGTAGAGGAGCTCGAGACGCGGATCGCCGATCTCGAGGGACGGAAATAGCCCGGACGCGTTCGAGGACAACCCGTCGTCGCTCGGCGTCACCCGAGCACTCGGCGGGAAGCACATCGTCGCGCCGACATCGCGATCGCGGGCCTCGAACGCCGCCTCGCACTCCTCGGACTGTGACTACAAGTAGCCCATCGGGTTCACGGGGGTGCCGTTCACGCGGACTTCGAAGTGGAGATGGCAGCCGGTGGACTTGCCGGTGCTGCCGACGTAGCCGATCACCTGGCCGCGTTCGACGACTTGGCCCACCACCGAGACGGCGATCGCCGACTGATGGGCGTAGAGCGTGGCGAGACCGGCGCCGTGATTGACGATCGTGGCGTTGCCGTAGCCCCCGTTGGGACCGGCGAAGAAGATGACACCCGAGTCGGCGGCCTTGATGGGCGTGCCGCAGGATGCCGCGAAGTCGACGCCCGCGTGGAACGCCTGCTCTCCGGTAATCGGGTCGGTTCGGTACCCGAAGGGACTGGCGATCGGTACCTTCCCCACCGGCGAGATGAACTGGCCGGTGCCGTACGACGGCGTGTCGGGTTGGTTGGCGAGTGAGGCGGCGATCTCGTCGGAGATCGCCTGGAATTCGGAGGTGAGCTGTGCCTGCATCGCACCGAGCTCGGCGCGCTTCGCGATGAAGCTCCGTTCCGCGTTCTGCGCGTTCGCGAGCGCCTGTTCCCGCTGACCGTACAGGTCGTCGAGCCGGCGTTGCTCGACCACCGCCTCGTCGCGCGCCGTGTCGGTGAGCTTGCGCGACTCATCGAGCTTCGATTCCTGGGTAGCAAGCTCGGCGCGGAGCGCGCCCACGCGTCGGGCATCGCCATGGCGCTTGTTGGAGATGCGCTTCAGGTACTGGCTGCCCTCGACGAAGTCGCCCGACCCGTCGGCGCTCCCCATGAGGTCGAGCATCGCGCTGCTGTCGGAGCGCTGGTACAGCAGGACGGCACTCTGCCGCGTGGCAGCCCTCGCTTCGTCGAGCTTCTCCTGGGTCTTGTCGATCTGGATCCCCAGGATGAGCGAGACCACCGCGTAACGGTCGGAGTCGGCTTGCGCCTGCACGAGCCGTTCGCTGGCACTCGTGAGCTCGCCGGCGATCTGCTTCACCGAGAGCTCGATCTCCTGACGCTGGCTGCGGATCTCGGTGAGCTCGGCGTTGGTGGCGTCGATCTCCGCCGTGGTCTCCATCTGTTGCTTGCGGTTGCCCGCGAGGCGGTCGTCGACCTGAGCCGAGGCGCGCCAGGCGTTGGGCACCGTGACGAACGCCACCAGCACAGTCAGCACGGCGAGTCGGGACGGAACGGCAGAGCGGAGGCGTCTCTGCATCGGCCGAATCCTACGCAACACCAGCCACATGCGCAACAGAATCCACAGCTGCGTTCTGAGACAGGCCCTTGGCGTGTCTCAGACGCCCGGATTCAGACCCGGAGGAACCGCCGCAGGCCCACGAAGGCGCCGATCATGCCGATGAGCACGCCGATGCCCAGAACGATGAAGGCAATGGCGGTCGCGTCGCCGGTGGTCACGAAGAAGTCGCCGAAGAAGCTGTTCGGATCGCTGAACGCCTGGTCGAAGCCGAAGTGCTTCAGCGCGAGGAGGGAGAACACGGCGAGCCCGGCACCGACGATGCCCTGCACCATGCCTTCGGCGATGAACGGGACGCGCACGAACCAATTCGACGCGCCTACGAGCTTCATCACTTCGATCTCGCGCCTTCGCGCGAAGGTCGCGAGCCGGATCGTGTTCACGATCAGGAACAACGACGAACCGAGCAGCACGAGCGAGAGCACGATGAAGATCAGCCTCACCGTGTCCGTCACGTCGATCAGACCCTTCAGTGCCTCACCCGGTGTGGTCACCTGTTCGACGCCCTGCTGGGTGCTGAACTCGTCGCGCACGACCTTCGTGAGCTCAGCCTTCTTCGGCGCGACGCGGAACGATGCAGGGAGGTCGGCGGCAGTGATGTCGCGCGTGATGTCGGGATTCCGACGGAAGATCCGCAGGAACTCCTCGAACGCCGCCTGCTTGTCGAGATACCGGGCGTGCTTGACGTTGGGATCCTCTTTCAGCGCAGCCATGACCGCGTCGATCTGTTCTTGGGGCGCGTCGACCTTCATGAAGATCTCGAGGGTGACACCACCCTTGATCCGCTCGGTGCCGTGGTCGACCCACTTCGAGAGCATCAGGATGCCGCCGAACAGCGCAAGCGATACGGCGACGGTCGCGATCCCTGCGATTGTCATCAGCACGTTGCGGCGCAGCGACACCATCGTCTCGCGCGCGAAGTACACGATTCGGGTCCACATGAGAACGGGTCAGCCCCCGACGCCGTACACGCCGCGCGCTTGGTCGCGGACGAGGCTGCCTCGGTCGAGCTCGATGACACGGCGTCGCATCGCGTCGACGATGCGTTGGTCGTGCGTGGCCATGACGACAGTGGTGCCGGTGCGATTGATGCGATCGAGGATCCGCATGATGCCGACGGTGGTGGCCGGGTCGAGGTTCCCGGTGGGCTCGTCGGCGAGCAGGATCAGCGGACGGTTCACGAACGCGCGAGCGATAGACACGCGCTGTTGCTCGCCGCCGGACAACTCGGACGGGAACCGCGCTGCTTTCTTCGCGAGACCCACGAGATCGAGCACCTGCGGCACCTGGGTCCGCACGACGTGGCGTGGACGGCCGATGACCTCCATCGCGAACGCGACGTTCTCGTAGACCGTCTTGTTGGGGAGCAGCTTGAAGTCTTGGAAGACGCAGCCGATGTTGCGCCGAAGCTGCGGCACCTTCCAGTGGCTCAGGCGCGAGATGTCGCGCCCGGCGACGACGATGCGCCCGACCGTGACGTCTTCTTCGCGGAGCAAGAGGCGCAGAAACGTCGACTTTCCCGATCCGGACGGGCCGACCAAGAAGAGAAAGTCGCCTTTTTGGACCTCAGCGGACACGTCGCGGAGCGCGGCGACTTCGCCCTTGTAGATCTTGGAGACGTTCTCGAAGAGAATCATGAAGGCGTGGAGCCGGACAACCGGCCCAGTGTGGGAATCCGGCGAGCGGGCGAAATCGAGGGTAGCAGGGCCATCCGGGAATTTAGGGTCTTGCCCCTACACCATGGGTCGCTCGCTACGAATCGGGATACCCGATCCGCTCACGCTCGCTCCCCCGATCATTGGCCGCGGAGCCACTGAAGGTACGACTCGATGAAGTCGTCGATCTCGCCGTCGAGCACTGCCTGAACGTTGCCGGTTTCATAACGCGTGCGCTCGTCCTTCACGAGCTGGTACGGCTGCAGTGTGTACGTGCGGATCTGGCTGCCGAACGCCACGTCGCGCTTGTCGGGCGAGAGCGCTTCGAGTTCCGCCCGCCGTTCCTGGCGCTGACGCTCAGCGAGGCGTGCCGCGAGGATCTGCATCGCGCGCGCTTTGTTCTGCGTCTGCGAACGCTCGTTCTGCACCGCGACGACAACTCCCGTGGGAATGTGCGTGATCCGCACTGCGGAGTCGGTGACGTTCACGTGCTGCCCACCCGCGCCAGATGAACGATAGGTATCGATTCGGAGATCGTTGGGATCGATGTCGGGCTCTTCGGCAACGTCGAGCGCCGGCACCGCGTCGAACGACGCGAACGCGGTTTGCCGCCGCGCGTTCGCGTCGAACGGAGAGATACGAATCAGTCGGTGCACACCGCGCTCGCTCGAAAGCAAGCCGTACGCGTACCGCCCCTTGATCGTGAACGTCGCCGAACTGAGCCCGGCTTCCGTCCCGGGCCAAACCTCGTCGAGCTCCACCGAGAACCCCCGCCGTTCGGCCCAGCGCAGGTACATGCGCAACAGCATGTTGGTCCAGTCCTGCGCGTCGGTACCGCCGGCGCCCGAGTTGACCGTGCAGATCGCGTCGCGGTCGTCGTGCTCGCCGGTGAACAGCGAGCGCAACTCGAGTTCGTCGAGACGCGCGGCGAGCGACGCGACGCCTTCGGCTACCTCGCCTTCGAACGAGTCGTCGCTCTCTTCGCGCGCGAGCTCCGCGAGCGTCTCGAGGTCGGAGAGCTGCTCGTGCAAGCCGTCGGCGATCTCGACATCGTCGCGGTAACGCGCGAGCTCAGTGGTGACCTTGCGCGCGAGCGCCTGGTCGTCCCAGAGGTCGGGCCGGCTCACCTGCTCGTCGAGCTCGACGATCCGCGCACGCGCGGCGTCGACCTTCAGGTACGCGTGCGCAGCCTCGACGCGGCGGCGAAGCTCGGCAAGGTCGGAAGAGAAATCGCGCATCGAGACAGCGGTGGCGGTGGGGAGCGCTCAGCGACCGTGGCAGAGCTTGTACTTCTTGCCACTCCCGCAGTAGCAGGGCTCGTTGCGTCCCGGGGCCTTGTCGACCCTCACGGGCTGCATCACAACCTCCTCGGCCATTCCGCCGGTGACCGGTCCGTTGGTCGCCGGCGGCCCTCCGGCGGCGTCGGGGTCGAAGTCGCCCAGGAGCTGCTCGGGCGCCATGCTCGCCGCGGTGGCGCGCAGCGCGGCCGCACCCTGATCGGAGTCGTCGGCCGAGCTGTACTTCATCGCCTTCGTGGACGGCGCCTGCGGGGCGTCGGCCACCGTCGCGACCTGGAGGTGCGACACGTACTGGACGAAGTTGTCCTGGATCAGACCCATCATCGCCTCGAACATGTCGAAGCCCTCGCGCTGCCACTCGGCCAGTGGGTCCTTCTGGCCCATCGCGCGCAGGTTGATGCCCTCACGGAGGTAGTCCATCTCGTAGAGGTGCTCGCGCCAGTGCTGGTCGATCATCGACAGCATCACGCGCCGCTCGATCTCACGGAGGTTGTCGGCACCGACCGACTGCTCCTTGGTCTCGTAGAGGTCGAGCGCGTCACCGACGAGGAGCTCGACGAGCGCGTCGCGATGCACGACGTCGTCGAGCTGCTCACGGGTGACTCGCGTGGGGTAGATCACGTGCATCTGGCGATCGAGCTCTTCGAGATCCCACTCCTCGGGAAACTCGCTCGGGCAATTGGCGAGCACGGAGCGTTCCACGGTGGCGGCGATCGCCTCGAACGCTTCGTCGCGCAGCTCGCCACCGTCGAGGATCTGCTGGCGACGCCGGTAGATCACCTTGCGCTGCTCGTTCATCACCTCGTCGTACTTGAGCACGTCTTTGCGGATCTCGAAGTTTCGATCCTCGACCGTTCGCTGCGCGCGTTCGATCGCGCGCGTGACCATCTTGGCTTCCAGGGGGACGTCGTCGGGGAACGCCTTCCCCATGACCCAGTTCATCGCGCCGGTCGCGAAGAGGCGCATGAGGTCGTCTTCGAGCGAGAGATAGAAGCGGCTCTCACCCAGGTCGCCCTGCCGCCCCGAGCGGCCACGGAGCTGGTTGTCGATCCGGCGGCTCTCGTGCCGCTCGGTACCGAGCACGTAGAGACCGCCCAGCTCGCGCACTTTCGCGCCGTCGTTGGCACACTCGACCGCGAACTTCTCGAGCAGCTCTTCGTAGCGTTCCGGTGACTCCTCGACCGTCGTGCCGCTCGCGAGCAACTCCTGGCGGGCAAGCCCGTCTGGCTCTCCGCCCAGGAGGATGTCGACGCCGCGGCCCGCCATGTTGGTGGCGACGGTGACCGACGCCGGACGGCCGGCCTGGGCGACGACGTGCGCCTCTCGCTCGTGCTGCTTGGCGTTGAGCACCTGGTGCGGGATCCCGCGCTTCTCGAGGATCCGGCTCAACAGCTCCGACTTCTCCACGGAGATCGTACCGACCAGCACGGGCTGGCCTTCCGCGTGCCGCTCCGCGAGGTCGTCGGCGACGGCGTTGAACTTCGCATCTTCGCTCTTGTAGATGAGGTCGGCGGCGTCGGCGCGGATCATCGGCCGGTTGGTGGGGATCGTGACGACCTCGAGCCCGTACGTGTGGGCGAACTCGCCGGCCTCCGTAGACGCGGTACCGGTCATGCCGGCGAGCTTGTCGTACATGCGGAAGTAGTTCTGGAGGGTGACCGTGGCGAGGGTCTGGTTCTCCTCCTTGATCCTCACGCGCTCCTTGGCTTCCACCGCCTGGTGGAGCCCCTCGCTCCAGCGACGGCCTTCGAGGATGCGGCCCGTGAACTCGTCGACGATCTTCACCTCGCCCTGCTGCACGACGTAGTCGACGTCGGGCTTGAACAGCTCCTTCGCGCGCAGCGCGGCCTGGAGCTGATGCACGAAGTTCTGGTTGACGTGCTCGTAGAGATTGTCGACCTCGAGCGCGTCCTCGACACGCTGGACGCCCTCTTCCGTTGGAACGACCGTCCTCTTGGCTTCGTCGACCTCGTAGTCGCGATCGCGCTCGAGGTCTTTCACGATGGCGGCGAACTGGTGGTAGAGCTCCTGTGCGTCGTCGGCGCGACCCGAGATGATGAGCGGCGTGCGCGCTTCGTCGACGA
>JBBDHW010000033.1:0-12924 GCA_040880805.1 Acidimicrobiia bacterium
GTTCGTTCACCCAACGGTGGGCGGTCGTCGCCCGGTCGGACCACGCGGGAGCAACTGTGCGGATCCCCTGCTTCGCGTGGATGACCCGGAGCTTCCGTCGCATCGCACGCACCCATCGCTCGTCGAGGCCGCGTGCCGCCGCTTCGTCGACGAGGGTCTGCGCTTCCTGTACGTACACGGGATGACTCGGGAGCGACGGAACCCATTCGAGGATGGCCGCCTCCGACGGGAGCGACTCGAAGCATCTCGGTGTGACGTCGAGGACCCGGAAGGTCAGGATCGTGAGCATGCACTTCAGGCAACGGCCGCAGTTGCGGTGGTGCTGCGGGTCGGCCAGACACACCCGGAGATCGTCGAGCGCCTCGTCCCAGTTCGCGAGATGACGGAGCTTCTCGAAGCGCTCCTCGCCGGCGCCGTCGTGGACGATCTCGAGGCTGGTGCTCCCGAGCATCACGTCGGAGACGGGGCTCGAGCCCAGCGGGAACACGAGGTGCCGATAGCTCGTGGTGCCCGGGATCAGACCGGTACCGAACCGCGCGCCGAGCAGGTGGAGCACGGAAGAGAGGCCGGCCGCGATCGGGTACGAGCGACCGCCCACGAGCTCCCACAGGTTGGTCTGGACGGTCACGAGGTCGAGCCCGACGCTCTCGACCATCCGCCGCGATCGCGCGGCGGATCGCGTGAATCCCACGACGTTGACGCGAGGGATGTCGACACCGTGGATCATGACTGCGGCAACGAGCCGGCGATCTCGGCGCGCGAGACCGCGCGTGTGCCGATACGCCGTGAACGCCGAATCGACACCGCCCGAGAACGAGGTGACCGCCATGCTCGGCCAAGCGTCGCGCTCGCGCTCCTCTTCGGCGACGACGTCGACCATCGGATAGTCGAACCAGTTGTGCCACACCTCTTGAAATCGCTCGAGCGAATCGAGCAACGACGGGCTGACGGCGGCGCCGACCACGCGGACGTCGTGCCCGCGTCGCATCGCGAGAGGAACGGCAGCGACGACGAACGGATCGGCGCCGTCGACGAGCGCGTCGTGCTCGTACTCGTCGATCGAGAAGAAGATCTCCTCCGCCTGTCCGCTCGGAGCGCCGAGCAGGGCGGCGGCGTGGATCCGTCCGCGGTCGCGCCGGACAGGCTGGATCCGGAGCTCCACGGCGTTGCGCGGGGTCATGCCAAGAGACCGAACCGCGAACGGACCTCTTCGAGCGACGCGGCTGCGTCGGCGGCGCGCGTTGCCGGGTCACGGCCAAGGCGCACCACCGCCGCGGGGCTGCGCGCGACCGCAGAGGCGAGCGGAAGCACCTGCCGAACGTCGCGCGGATCCTCGAGCGGCGCCCACGAACCGAGCAGGTCGTGCAGGAGCGCGTGAGAATCGATCCGCTCGACGGCACCGCGCGCTTCGCGGGCGTGGTCGACGACGATCGCTCCCACGAGCGGGTACCAGCCGGACGCGACGACGTTCGGTGGCAGCTCGCGGCGACCGCGCTGATCGTCGGCGATCGGTTGGGTGTCGAAGGGGTCGTCGTCGAGCACGTCGGACGGCACTGCCAACGGTCGCGGCACGCCCCCGATCATCGTCGAGGAGCTGGAGCCGCGCAGCGCGACGAGATCGTCGGCGAGCACGTCCCAACCCGCTCGGAGCGCGCACACCGCGAGTGTCGACTTCCCCGAGCCGGTTCCTCCGAGCACGAGAACGGCGCGCCCATCGGTGGCGATGGCCGCGCCGTGCACAACCGAACGGTCGTGCTGCGAGAGGAGGTGGGCGAGCGCGGACAGCAACGTACGACGGAAGCTCGCGTCGAAGTGGACTGCGTTGCCCCCGATGTCGATCGCGGTGCTCGTTGCTCGAGCCGTAAGACCGCTGCGATGCCGGAGCACGAGCTCACCCCTGACCGGACGCCAGGTCTCGAACTCGGGCGTCGACGAGGTCGGCGGCGCAGCCGGGACCGCGGGTGCGCTCGAACACGCTCGTACACGCACGCTCGGTTGGGCATCGGCGAGACGCGCGGCTCCGAGCACGGACGCGAGCGCGTGGGCGGCGCGTGGCTCGTCGGCCGCGAGCTCGGTCGGCAGCCCGAGAAGGTCGATCGTGCAGCGGTCGAGCACGCCCTGAGCGGTTACCATGGCTCCCTGCTCACGAGTCGTGGAGGAACACGAGTGGCTACTACCCGAGTCCCGTACCAGCGCCCCCAGATCGTGAGTCGCGAGCCCCTCTCGGGCCTGCTCGCCGACGCCTTCGACACGAGCGACACCGACAACTAGTGGTGCGTCCTTCATTTGACGCGCGCTTGCTCGAGTGCGACGCGGCCTCGTTTGACCTTCTCGATGATCTCATCCGCGGTCTTGGTCCACACGAACGGTTTCGGGTCGTCGTTGTGCGTGGCGATGTATTTCTCGATGGCGGCGATGAGCTCGGGGACGCTGGCGAAGCTGCCTCGCCTGAGTCGTTTGGTGGTGAGCTCCCGAAACCACCGCTCGACCATGTTCAACCACGACGAGCTGGTGGGGACGAAGTGGAGATGGAAGCGCGGGTGGCTGGCCAGCCACGCCTTCACGTTGGCGTGCTTGTGGGTGCCGTAGTTGTCGACGATCAAGTGGACCTGCAGGCCCTTGTCGATGCTGCGGTCGATGAGGCGCAGGAACTTGAGGAACTCGCCGTTGCGGTGTCGAGGTAGGCACTTGCCCACGATCACGCCGGTCAACACGTTGAGTGCGGCGAAGAGGGTGGTGGTGCCGTTGCGCTTGTAGTCATGGGTCATCGTCCCTGCCCGTCCCGGCTTCATGGGCAGGCTCGCCTGGGTGCGATCGAGGGCCTGGATCTGGGACTTCTCGTCCACCGACAGCACCACCGCACCTTCGGGCGGGTTCAGGTACAGCGCCACGACATCGACGAGCTTGTCCTCGAAGTGCGCGTCGTTGGACAGCTTGAACGTCTCCACCAGATGCGGCTTGAGCCCTCGCGCCGACCAGATCTGTTGCACCTTCGTCTTGGAGATGCCCGCATGCTTGGCCATCGAGCGCACCGACCAGTGCGTGGCGTCCACCGGCGTCGTGTGCTGGGTGTCATAGACGACCTGATCGATCTTGCTCTGCGCGATGGTGGGCTTGCGGCCCCGGCCCGGGCGCACCTTGCCGACGCCCTCGACGCCGTCGTCGACGAACTGGGACCGCCACCCGAGCACTGTCGAGCGCGACACGCCGAGGCGCTCGGCGATCTCGGTGTTCGCCACCCCATCGGCTGCCATCAACAGACCGCGGGCCTCGCGCACGGCGCGATGCGGCAGCGATGGACTCGACGCGATCTCCTCGAGCGCCAGTCGCTCCTCGAGCAGCAACACGAGACGTTCGGCAGGGGGATGAGCCATGCCCAAACCATCGCACAACCGCGCGGTCAAATCAAGGACACTACACTAGAGAATCTCGGGGTTCGGCGCCGCGAGCGCCCGTTCGCCACAGCGTCTCCAGCATTCGGGCCCTCGCCAACCGCGCCGTCTTCATCGTCCATCCGGTGATCCGGTCGCCCGCGCCGAGCCGGCGCACCTGACCGCCCGCGCGCACCGCGACGACGCGACCGATTAGCTGGTCGGCGCGCACCGGATCGTCGGGACTCGCCTTCGCGTCCCCCTGGAACACGTACGCGCCTCGGATCGGGCGGCGATGACGATGGACGACGAGCTCACCGTTCGCCGTGCAGAACGCCCAGACCTCACCGACGCGCGGGCGCTCCGCGGGGACGACCAGCACTTCCGATCCCCAGGGAATGGATCGGCCCATGGAGACGCCGTCGACGCGAAACCACATCGTTCCCGCCGACGCCCGACGGCGCAGCACCGCCGCCTTCGCTCGCACCGCAGGCGGAACCCATCCCGGCGAGCGCTCGGCGCGCATGTCAGCCGGCGGGGTCCCGGTCGAGGAGCCCCGCCTTACGCAGCTCGTCGAGATAGGCGACGACGTCAGCCTCGAACTCCTCGCGTGACACGCCGCTGAAGTTCCCCAACAGCTCGTCGACGAGGACCGTCACCCCTCGCTGCCCGTCGAGGTGCTCCCAGATCTGCGTGCCCACTTCGTTGAGTGTGACGAGCTCCCGACCTTCCGGGTCGATGACGACAGCCTGGCCGTCGATGACCTCGTAGGTCACACCCGCCGCGCGTCGCGGTGCCGCTTCAGCCACTTCGGCGGAACAGTGTGATCTTGTCGAGGAGCCGCTCGCGCATCTCGCGATCGGTGACCCCGAGGCCTTCTTCGGGTGCGAGCACGAGCACACCGAGCTTGCCTTCGTGCGCGTTCGCGTGCACCTGGGCAACCGCTTCACCCGTTGCTTCGAACGGGAACACCGCGGAGAGCACGGGGTGGATCTTGCCCTCGCAGACGAGCTGGTTCGCCTCCCACGCCTCGCGATAGTTGGCGTAGTGGCAGCCCTTCAGCGCTTTCTGATTCATCCAGAGATAACGGTTGTCGAACTCGAGCAAGAAGCCGGTCGTGGCAGCGCACGTGATGATCGTGCCACCACGCGCGCACACGAACACCGACGCACCCATCGTCTGACGGCCGGGGTGTTCGAAGACGATGTCGGGATCGGTACCCGCGAGCTCGCGTATGCGCTTGCCGAGGCGTCGCCACTCGGCCGGGTCTTGGGTGTGCTCGTCGCTCCAGAACTGGAAGTTCTCTTCCTTCCGGTCGATGACGTGCTCGACGCCCATCTCGCGCACCACCGCAGCGCGCTCCGGGCTCGACACGACCGCAACCGGTGTACCGCCCCCGTTCAACACGTACTGGCACGCGTAGGCGCCGATCCCGCTGCCGGCGCCCCAGACGAGAACCGTCTGGCCCTGCGTCATCTGCGCGCCGTTCGGGCTCACGATCATCCGGTAGCTCGTGGAATTGGTGAGCGCGTTGACCGCCGCCTCTTCCCACGTGAGGTGCGCGGGCTTCGGCATCAGTTGGCTCGCTTTCACGAGCGTGAGCTCGCCGAGACCGCCGAAGTTGGTCTCGTAGCCCCAGATGCGGGAGTTCGTCGCGAGCATCGAGTCGTCGTGCGCGGACGGATCTTGGTCGTCGACATGGTTGCTGTGCACGGTGACCGCGTCGCCGGGCTTCCACAGTCGCACGGCGGAACCGACACGCAACACCACGCCGGCGGCGTCGCTGCCCACGATGTGGTACGGCTGGTTGTGGCGCGCACCCCACACGCTCTCCTTGCCGAGGCGCGCGAGGAACGGGAACGTGGGCATCGGCTCGAAAATCGACGTCCACACCGTGTTGAAGTTGATCGACGACGCCATCACCGCGACGAGCGCCTCGTCGGGCGCGATCTCGGGCAGGGGCACCTCGTCGATGTGGATCGACTTGCGCGGGTCCTTCTCGTCGGAGGGAACCCCCGCGAACATCTCCGTCTCGTCAGCACGGACCACTGCGGCCCGGAACGACTCGGGGACTTCGAAGCCGGCGTAGTCGGCGGCGGGCGCGCCGTCGACGATGGCTGTACGAATGGCATCAATCTGCGTCATGGTTACCGGAAGGTAGTTCCCCGGCGCATGAGGGATACGATCGATCCGTCCAGTGCTGAGGTTCGGAGGCCCGAAATGCCCGGTTCGGTCATCGTGTCGTCGGCCCGCACGCCGATCGGCAAGCTCTCGGGCGCCTTCGCGTCCCTCCCCGCCACCGACCTCGGCGCGCACGCCATCCGGGCTGCGCTGGCCCGCGCGGGCATCGCCGGCGACCAGGTCGACTACGTGATCATGGGGCAGGTGCTCCAGGCCGGAGCCGGCCAGATGCCCGCACGCCAGGCCGCGGTGAAGGGCGGCATTCCGATGTCGGTGCCGTCGATGACGGTGAACAAGGTGTGCCTCTCGGGCATCGACGCGATCTACCTCGCCGACCAGATGATCCAGGCGGGCGACGCCGCGATCGTGGTGGCCGGCGGCATGGAGTCCATGACCCGCGCGCCCTACCTCCTCCCCAACGCGCGCGAGGGATACCGGATGGACCACGGCCAGCTCGTCGACTCGATGATCGGCGATGGCCTGTGGTGCGCGTTCGACGCGGTGCACATGGGTGCGGGCACCGAGCGCTACACGGGCGAGATGGGCGGCATCACACGCGAGATGCAAGACGAGTTCGCCGCGCAGAGCCACGAGCGCGCCGCCGCCGCGATCAAGGACGGCCGGTTCGCCGAGGAGATCGAGCCGGTCGAGATCCCGCAGCGCCGCGGCGACCCCGTGCTCGTCGACACCGACGAAGGCGTACGCCCCGGCACGACTGCCGAGGCGCTCGGCAAGCTCCGGCCTGCGTTCGCACCCGACGGCACGATCACCGCGGGAAACGCGTCGCAGATCTCCGACGGCGGCGCCGCGCTGGTCATCACGAGCGCCGAGAACGCGGAGCGACTCGGAGTGGCACCGCTCGCCGAGCTCGTGAGCTACGGCATGGTCGCCGGACCCGACCCGTCGTTGCTCACCCAGCCCTCACGAGCGATCGTGCGCGCGCTCGAGAAGATCGACAAGCAGGTGAGCGATCTCGAGCTGTTCGAGATCAACGAAGCGTTCGCCGCGGTTGCGTTGGCGTCGATGAACGACCTCGGTATCAGCGCCGAAGTCGTGAACGTGAACGGTGGCGCGATCGCGCTCGGGCACCCGATCGGCGCGTCCGGGGCGCGCGTAGTCCTCACGCTCGTCGACGAGCTGCGCCGCCGCGGCGGCGGTCTCGGCGCCGCGTCGCTCTGCGGTGGCGGCGGCCAGGGTGAGGCCGCCATCGTGCGCGCGCTGTAGCGATGTCGATGGAGCCGTACCCGCCTCCGCCCCCACGCCGGGTGGGCCCAACCGGCCCACGTGCCGACTTCGGTCCGCGGCTCGCGGGTTGGCTGATCGACGGTGTGATCGTCGGGCTGGTGAACCGGGTGGTCGACGCCTTCACAACCGTCGCCATCGGTCTCGTGCTCGGGCTGCTGGTGCAGTTGGCCTACGCCGTCTACTTCATCGCGAGCGCCAGCGGTCAGACGCCCGGCATGCGCATCATGAGCATCCGGGTGATCGACGCGACAACCGGTGGGCGTGTCGACCCCGGCAGGGCCGTCGTGCGCTGGCTCATGAGCATCGTGTCGGGCTTCGCGTTCGCGCTCGGATACCTCTGGATGCTCTGGGACCCGGAGAAGCAGACGTGGCAGGACAAAGTGGCGGGCACCTACGTGGTACCCACCGCCGACTTCCCCGTGGAGCAGTGGCCGGGCTGAGTGGCGAGTTGGCGGTTTAGGCTGCGACCTGGCCTTCCCAGACACGGTTCATCGCGTTCTGGATCTTCACGATCCAGATGATGCTGCCAATCAGCGGGAGCAGATTCCAGAAGCCCGTCGGGCCACTGACCGGCTTCTCGTGCCCCGCTCGCGCGTACATGTTGCCGACCTCGGACGGCTGCACGAACCAGTTCACCGGCTGGATCAGCAGAGCGATCACGAGACCGAAGATCGGCCCGATCCCCTCACCGGTGTGCTCCTTGAGCTCCCGGAACATCTGGTAGGTCCAGTAGAGGAAGTAGATGCCGAGCGTGATGATCGAGAAGATCACCACCGCGGCAGGGCTCCTCACCTTGCCGAGGGGACCCGCTCCTCCGCGTGCGGCGGGCGCCGGGGGCGGCGCGGGCGCGGGCGGCGGCGGCGGAGTCTCTGCGGGCGTGTCGCTGGTCATGACGGTTTCCTCCCTGTGGGCCGGTGCATTGGTAGTCGGCGCGGGAGGCCGAGTCAACAACCCTCCTCGATGGGTCGCTCTCTGCGAGCCGGGGTACCCGGCTCGCAGCCGTTCGCTCCCGACTACGAGTCGACCGGGCGGCGGCCTTCGAGGGCACGGCCGAGCGTGACCTCGTCGGCATACTCGAGGTCGCCCCCCACGGGGAGGCCGCTCGCGATCCGCGTGACCCGCACGTCGAGCTCCTTGAGGGCACGGGCCACGAACATCGCGGTCGCGTCGCCCTCGATGTCGGGGTTCGTCGCGAGGATCACCTCGGTGATGCTGTCTTCGGCGACTCGTTGCAGGAGCTCCTTGATCCGGAGCTGCTCCGGCCCGATGCCTTGAATCGGCGAGATCGCACCCTGGAGCACGTGGTAGCGACCCTTGAACTCGTGCGTGCGCTCGACGGCGACGATGTCGCGCGGGTCTTGCACGACGCAGAGCAGCGTGGGGTCGCGCCGGTCGTCGACGCAGAACGTGCAGAGCTCACCCTCGCTGATGTTGAAGCAACGGCGGCACCAGGTGATGCGCTCCTTCGCCTCGGTGATCGAGCGCGACAGGCGGCGCGCGTCCTCGGGCGCGGCCTGCAAGAGGTAGAACGCGATCCGCTGCGCCGACTTGGGCCCGATGCCGGGAAGCCGTCCCAGCTCGTCGATGAGCGCCTGGACCGGCGCGGCGTACGGACTGCTCACAGGTGCGCGGCGCCCTAACCGAGCAGGTTGCCGAGACCGCCGAGGTCGAGGTCGCCGGTGACCCCGCCCATCTTCTCGGCCGCGAGATCCTGGGCGCGCCGCAGGCCGTCGCCCACGGCAGCGAGCACGAGGTCTTCGAGCATCTCGACGTCGTCGGGGTCGACGACGTCGGGGGAGATCCGCACCGACTGCACCTCACCGGCACCGGTAACGACGACCTTCACCATTCCCCCCCCGGCCGACCCCTCGACCCTGGCCTGCGCGAGTGCCTCCTGCGCCGAGGCCATGTCGGCCTGCATCTTCTGCACCTGCTTCATCATCTGGTTCATCTGCTTCTGGTTGGCCACGGGTGCTCCTGGTGGGTTCTCTGGAGGCGTTGCCGTCAGTCGCGCGGGCGTTCTTCGACAACGGTGGCGTCGAGGCGCTTGGCGATGACGCTCACCGAATTTACCGCCGCGCCGTCGTCGTCGGCGTCGGCGAGCTCGGTGAGATCGATGTCATCGTCGGGGTCGTTCTCGTCGGCGGGCGCAGGCTTGCCTCGGGCAGTCGCACGCGTCGGCTCCGCGTCGAAGCCGTCGTGCGCGACGAGCAGGAACTTCATCTTCCGACCGAGGCGCGAGGACAGCGCGTCGCGGATCGTGTCGGCTTCCTTCTGGAACCGCGGCCTCGCGTTCGCAAGGAGACCCTTCGGCACGCCGAAGGTGATCACGTTGCCCTCGATCGAGAGCGGCTGCGCTTCCTGCGCTGCGGCCTTGGTGGCGGGAGGCAGCGCGGTGAGGAGATCGCTCCACGCCAGGATGACATCATCGATCTCGACAGCCGGTGCGTCGGCCGGTGCGTCGGCCGGGGTCTCGGAGATCTCCGGTTCCGCCGGGGGCGGGGGTTCCGATTCGGATATGGATTCCGACTCAGCGGCCTGCGACGCGCGCGCACGGCGGATCGCACCGAAGCTCTTCGAAGGACCCTTCGTCGAGGAAGCATCGGCGGCTCCCGGTGGGACCCGAACGCCGCCCATCTGCTTCTCCAGCCGGTCCACGCGTTCCGCGAGGGCCTGGAGCGGCGGGCCCGCGTCGCGGCGCGCGAGGCGAACGAGCGCGATCTCGAGCACGAGACGCGGATCGGCGGCGTCGGTGCCGCGCATGTCGACGATTGCCTGACCGAGCGTCTCGAGCGTGCGAACGAGGAGTGCGGGGCCGGTCTGTTCGCCGAGCGCGTCGAGACGCGTGATGTCGCTCTCGGGCGCGTCGACGCGGACGCGTCCCTTGGCCGCGGTGAGCAGGAACCCGTCGCGCGCAGTGGCGAGGAGGTCTTCGGTGATTCGCCGCGGGTCGAAGCCGGCGTCGAGCAGTTCGCCGAGCGCGACGAGCGCGCCCGCGGTGTCTTCGTTCGCGATCGCTTCGAGCACGCGCATGCGCATCTCGAAGTTTGTGCCGCCGAACAGCGAACCGACCTGCTCGACGTCGAGCGAGCCGTGCGCGATGGCCTGGTCGAGGAGCGAGAGCCCGTCACGCATCGAGCCGGCAGCTGCGCGAGCAAGGATCTCGAGCGCTCCGGGGTCGGCAGCCACACCTTCCTGCGCACTGACCCACGCGAGGTGCCCACCGATCTCGTCGAGCGAGTAGAGCGAGAACTCGTAGTGCTGGGTGCGGGAGCGGATGGTGGGAAGGACCTTCTCCGGTGAGGTGGTCGCGAGTACGAAGACGACGTGGCTCGGGGGTTCCTCCAGCGTCTTGAGGAGCGCGTTCGACGCGCCCGCGCTCAGCATGTGCACTTCGTCGATCAGGTACACCTTGTACGTCGACGTGGGACCGAGCCCGAGGTGCACGCTCTCGGTGAGGTCGCGCATCGCGTCCACACCGTTGTTCGACGCGGCGTCGAGCTCGAACAGGTCGAGGAAGCGACCGTCGGCCACCCCGACGCAGTTGTCACACTCACCACACGCGTCGCCGTCGGGCATTGGCGACGTGCAGTTGAGCGCCTTCGCCAAGAGACGGGCGATCGTGGTCTTGCCGGTACCGCGCGGCCCCGAGAAGAGATAGGCGTGGCCGGCGCGCTCGTCGCGCACCGCGTTGCGCACCGCAGTAGTGACCGGCGTCTGACCGATGACTTCCGAGAACCGCTGCGGTCTGTACTTCCGGTAGAGAGACTGGTACGCCATCTCGCTCCGACTTTAGCGAGCGCCGACTCGGCATCAGACGAGATCGGCCTCGTATCCTGAGAGCCCCCGACCCGCTCGAACTCGAGGTTCCCCTGCCGTGCTCGAACGACTCGCGCGAACGATGTACCGCCGCCGGCGACGCGTGCTCGTGGCCTGGATCGTGCTGCTGATCGGCACCTTCATGCTGTCGAGCGCGATCGGTGGCGCGTTCCACACCGAGTTCAAGCTGCCCGGCACCGAGAGCCAGGCTGCGTTCGACCTCCTCCAGAAGTCGAGCTTCCGCGACCGTCAGGTCCAGGGCCAGATCGCGTTCAGGGCCGAGAACGGCGTCGACGACCCCGCCGTAGAAGAAGCGATGCAGGGACTGTTCGACAAGGTCGAGGCGACGATTTCCGGGGTCACCGTCGTGAGCCCGTACTCGCCCGAGGGCGAGCGGCAGATCGCGCCCGACAATCCCACCATCGCCTACGCCGAGATCAACTTCGCCGACCGCTCGAACGAGCAGTTCCGAGAAGACGGGAAGAAGATCAAGGAGCTCGGCGACCAGGTGCACGTGCCCCGCCTCGAGATCCAGTACGGCGGTGACATGTTCGCCACCAATCCCATCAACGGCGTCACGGAAGCGGTCGGGATCGCCGCGGCGATGATCATCCTCCTCATCGCGTTCGGGTCCGTCCTCGCCATGGGGCTGCCGATCGGCACCGCCCTGTTCGGCATCGGCACCGGTGTCGCGATCGTGCTGATCATGCGCAACTTCCTCGACATGCCCGAATTCACCACCGCGGCCGTCGCCATGGTCGGCATCGGCGTGGGGATCGACTACGCGCTCTTCATCGTCACCCGATATCGCGAGAACCTGGCCGCGGGTCTCGACCCGGAACGCAGCGTGGCGCACTCGGTCGACACCGCCGGGCGCGCGGTCTTGTTCGCTGGCTCGACCGTGATGATCTCGGTGCTCGGCCTGTGGCTCATGAAGACGTCGATCATGCGCGGGGTGTCCATCGCGATCGCGGTGGGTGTGCTCACCACCATGCTGGCGTCGGTCACACTCCTGCCCGCATTGCTCGGTTTCGTCGGTCGCAACATCGACAAGTTGAAGATCGGCCGCCGCAAGCGCGTCGACACCGGTGACCGCAAGTCCGGCTGGTACCGGTGGAGCCGCGTCATCCAGCGGCGCCCGCTGCCCGCCTTGATCGGCGGGCTCGTCGTGTTGCTCCTGCTCACGGTGCCGCTGCTCTCGATGCGGCTCGGGTTCGCCGATGCCGGGAACCGGCCGGCGAAGGACACCACGCGACGCGCATACGACATCGTCTCCGAAGGGTTCGGGCCCGGGTTCAACGGCCCACTGCTGCTCGCGGCCGAGACGCCCAACGGCGGGGCGGACGTCGCCGCGCTCTCCAAGTTGAGTGACGCGTTGAATGCACCCGTGCCGGGGGTCGCGTTCGCGACGCGGCCCCAGGCGAACGCCGAGGGCACGGTGGCGATCATGCAGGTGTTCCCCACGACCGATCCGCAGGCCCGAGAGACGGCCGAGCTCGTGTCGAGGCTCCGCGACGACGTGATCCCGTCGGTCGTCGCCAAGCAGGTCGACGTGAAGGTGGGCGGAATCACGGCGGCCGCCGACGACTTCGCGAACTACACCGCGGGCCGCCTTCCTCTCTTCATAGGGGCGGTGCTGCTGCTCTCGTTCCTCCTGCTCATGCTGGTGTTCCGCAGCCTGCTCGTGCCGTTGAAGGCCGTCATCATGAACCTGCTGTCGATCGGCGCCGCGTTCGGCGTGATCGTGGCGGTGTTCCAGTGGGGATGGGGCGCGAGCCTCATCGGGGTCGGACGCTCCACGCCGATCGAAGCGTGGGCACCGGTGTTCATCTTCGCGATCGTGTTCGGGCTGTCGATGGACTATGAGGTCTTCCTGCTGTCGCGCATCCGGGAGGAGTACGACCGCACCGGCGACAACGCGACCGCCGTCGCCGATGGACTCGCGCTCACGGCGCGGGTGATCACCGCCGCGGCCGCGATCATGGTGTGCGTCTTCGGCAGCTTTGTGTTCGGGTCCGAGGTCGCGCTGAAGATCATGGGGCTCGGGCTCGCGGTGGCGGTGTTGGTCGACGCGACTGTGGTGCGTCTCGTGCTCGTGCCGTCCACGATGGAGCTGCTCGGCGACTGGAACTGGTGGATCCCGAAGTGGCTCGACCGCGTGCTGCCGCGCGTGCACATCGAAGCGGGCAAGTCACTCGAAGACGAGCTCGTTGAGCTCCACGAGCAGGAGTCGGTCGAAGTCCACTGAACAACGCTACGAACGACGGTCCGGCGCCGCGGCGACGAAGCGAACGGAGTGAGCGGAGGA